>USDN01000079.1 GCA_900553515.1 uncultured Blautia sp.
ATGTAAACTCCATTTGAAGCAAGACCGAAAAGAAAGCGATACGGCGGCCCGTCGTGCTTTCAGGTGGGTCGCTTGAGCCGTCCGGCAACGAACGGCCTAGACAGATGATCACCCAACGACATAACCCGGCTTATCGGTCTGCTTGCGTACAAAGAAACCCCGGAATATTTCCGGGGCTTTTTTGCAACTTATTTATTTCTTTTTCCTCTGTACTTTTCTTCGCAGTACATGCATCTGTAAATTTCTTTTTCTTCATCAGCCAGGAAAAATACATGATCCAGACCCTGCTCAATAGATGTGATACAGCGTGGATTTTTGCATTTGATCACATTAGTGACTTTTTTTGGAAGTTTCAGTTCCTTTTTCTCAACGATCTTTTCGTCTTTGATAATGTTGACGGTAATGTTGTGATCAATAAATCCAAGGATATCCAGATCCAATTTTTCAATAGGACATTCTACTTTGATGATATCTTTGACGCCCATTTTATTGCTGCGGGCATTTTTGATGATAGCAACAGTACAGTCCAGTTTATCCAGTTTCAGGTCATGGTAAATAGTCATGGCCTTGCCGGCTTTGATATGATCCAGTACATAGCCTTCGCGAAGAGCTCCAACGTTTAACATGATACATCCACCTCCAGTAATGTGAGAATCAGGGCCATACGGACGTATACGCCGTACTGTGCCTGTTTAAAGTAAGCAGCTCTTGGGTCAGTGTCTACCTCAACTGCGATTTCGTTTACACGGGGCAGCGGATGAAGGATATACATATCTTCCCTGGCGAGCTCCATTTTCTGTTTGTCCAGTATGTAGAAATCTTTCATGCGGACATAATCTTCCTCATTAAAGAAACGTTCTTTCTGAACACGGGTCATATAAAGGATGTCAAGCTGAGGAAGTGCGTCTTCCAGTCTTTCTACTTCCTGGAATTCGATGCCGTTTCTGGTAAGGACGTCTTCACGGATATAGCTTGGTACACGAAGCTCTTCCGGAGAGATCAGAACAAATTTTACATTCTGGTAGCGAACCAGAGCCTCGATCAGTGAGTGAACAGTACGGCCGAATTTCAGGTCTCCGCACAGACCGATAGTGAGATTGTCAAGTCTTCCCTTCAGGGAACGGATCGTAAGAAGATCGGTGAGAGTCTGAGTCGGATGCTGATGACCGCCGTCGCCGGCATTGATCACTGGGATAGAAGAAGCCATGGATGCAACTAAAGGAGCTCCCTCCTTAGGATGACGCATAGCACAGATGTCTGCATAGCAGGATGTAACGCGGATTGTATCGGCAACACTTTCGCCTTTGGCAGCGGAGCTGGAGTCGGCGGAAGAGAATCCTAATACGTTGCCGCCAAGGTTCATCATAGCTGCCTCAAAGCTTAAGCGTGTACGTGTACTTGGTTCATAAAATAAGGTTGCAAGTTTTTTGCCGTCACATACGTGGGCATACTTCTCAGGGTTCTTTTCAATGTCGTTGGCCAGGGTGAGAAGCTTATCAAGCTCTTCCACAGAAAAGTCCAACGGGCTCATTAAATGTCTCATGTAGTACCTCCTGTTTGGTTAAAAGAATCAGAAACAGATTCCTGAAAATTCTCTTAATCAATCATATAATAGAAGGCTCTTTTTTTCAAGATGATTTTGTAAGTATTTTTTCAAAAAAAAGACCTGCGGTAAACCATACAGGAGCATAGTCCAGACGGATTACCCCGCGGAAATGAAAAGGAGTATGGCTGTAGTCCCAGGGACAGATTCCCAAATATTTGAGAATGCTTCCGCTGAAAAACTCTGTAATAAAAATACCGACTGTATAGAGACAGCCGCGGAGAAAGACGGGGATGGAGGCAATATATTTGTATAAAGGTGCGATCACTGCGGCACAGCCGTAAATGGGGAACATCAGAAGAGAGGTTTTTCCCATCATGGTTCCCTGACCGTCCAAAAGGGAGTGAAATCCGGTCCAGAAGATTTCCATACACCATCCCAGAGAGCCGCAGAGAAGAAAATTTCGTTTCATATAAAACAGTCCTTTCTGAAAAATACGTTATAAGCCATTCGGATTACGTTTTACATAAATTTAACTTTCTTATAGTATTGCCTGTACTTGAAAAAACAATACGCAAATGCTAAACTTACTGTAAGCAATCTGTCACAGTACCAAAGTGCAGTGAGGATTGACATTTTTACAGAAGGAGAAACATACATGACAGATTTGCAGGAATGCAGAAAAGAAATAGATGAGATCGACAGCCAGATCCTTCGGCTTTTTGAAAAAAGAATGAAGGTTTGTGAGGATGTTGCACAATATAAAATAGAAACCGGAAAACAGGTTCTGGATTCTAAAAGAGAGCGGGAAAAACTGGATACACTGGGTGCTCGTGCTCATGGGGAATTTAATTCTCTCGGTATTCAGGAAGTTTTTCAGCAGATCATGGCGATCAGCAGAAAACGTCAGTACCAGCTTCTGACAGCAAATGGAGTGGGAGAAGAAAAAGATTATGAGATGGTAGACCAGCTTCCGCTGAAAGATGTCAACGTAGTATTCCAGGGAGTGGAGGGAGCTTACAGCTATGCTGCCATGCGTGCTTATTTCCCGGAGGAAATCAAAAGTTATCATGCAGATACCTTTCGGGAGGCAATGGAGGAGGCTGCATCCGGACGGGCGGATTATGCTGTTCTTCCTATAGAGAATTCCACCCAGGGGATCGTAACAGATATTTATGATCTTCTTACAGAATATCATCTTCATATTGTGGGAGAACAGGTGATCCCTGTAGATCATGTGCTTTTGGGCCTTCCTGGAAGCTCTCTGGATAATATCCGGACCGTTTATTCTCATCCCCAGGCTCTTGCCCAGTGTAAACTGTTTCTGGAAAATCATCAGGAATGGAAAACTGTAAAAACAGAGAATACGGCAGCATCAGCCAAAAAAGTAAAAGAAGAGCAGGAGATTTCTCAGGCTGCCATTGCCAGCAGGGCAGCAGGAGAACTGTTTGATCTGGATATCCTGGCAGAAAATATCTGTCATAACGACCGGAATGTGACCAGATTTATCATAGTAAGCAGGAAGCCGGTTTATGAGAAAAAAGCACGGAAGGTCAGCGTATGTTTTGAACTGCCCCATTCCAGCGGAACTCTTTATAATATGCTTTCACATATTATCTACAATGGGCTGAACATGTCCAGGATTGAATCCAGGCCTATTCCCGGGAAAACATGGGAATATCGCTTTTTTGTAGATTTTGAGGGGAACCTGGAGGATCCGGCAGTAAAAAATGCCATCCGGGGACTGGAGGCAGAAGCCAATCGCATGCGCGTACTGGGAAACTATGAGTTACAGGAGGAAACCTGAATGTCCGAAATACAGGAATGTGTGCTCTACAGAAATATGGAGCATGGAGAAATACTGGAAAAAATGACTCTTTTGATGGATGCACAAAAAAGCAGTGAGGAGGAATTGCAGCAGCGGAAGTCTTTGTTTTTTGAATGTGTCAATGGTCTGATCGAAACAGCAGGATCCTATGGTTTTTCAGGAAATCTGTGGCATAACTATCTGACTCTTCTTCTGGTGAACCATGAAAATACATTCAGCAAAGCCTGTGAGATCCGTGGTGCGGCAGAGGGCAGTATCAACCAGCTGGCTCTTCATGACTTTGAAATTTTTCGGAAATTATACGAATTTGATCTGAAGATCTTTGACAAAAGTTTTGGAACCACCTGTTGTGAGATTCTGTGCGATTATCATGGGGCAGAAAATACAGGAAGAATGTTTAACCGCCGTATCCGTGACAGGATCTGCGAAATGAGTAAAACTCTGGCTGCGGCGGCAGATGCCCGAGAGTTTATGGTGGATATGGTGCAGTTTTACCGGGATTTTGGTGTAGGCAAGCTTGGATTGCATAAAGCATTTCGGATCGAGCATGATGAGAAAGGGAAGGTGGTCATTACTCCGGTGACCAGGATCGCTCATGTGCAGCTTGAAGATCTGGTAGGATATGAGATCCCCAAGCAGAAACTGATCGAGAATACGGAGGCTTTTGTACATGGAAGAAAAGCAAATAACTGTCTTCTTTTTGGAGATGCAGGTACAGGCAAATCTTCCAGTATCAAAGGGATCATCAACAAATACTATGATCAGGGACTTCGCATCATAGAAGTATACAAGCATCAGTTTCAGGATCTGAATCAGGTGATCGCCCAGATCAAGGACAGGAATTACAAATTTATCATTTATATGGACGATCTTTCTTTTGAGGAGTTTGAGATTGAATATAAATATCTGAAAGCAGTAATCGAGGGCGGACTGGAGAGAAAACCGGATAATATTCTGATCTATGCCACAAGTAACCGCCGTCATCTGGTGAGAGAGCGCTCCGGAGATAAGCTGGAGCTGATGGATGAGGATGATCTTCATTCCTCTGATACAGTTCAGGAGAAGCTGTCACTGGTATATCGCTTTGGTGTGCGTATTTATTTTGGAGCGCCTACACGCAAAGAATTTGAGTGCATCGTAAAAACGCTGGCGGCAAGAAACGGCATTGAAATGCCGGAAAAAGAACTGCTTCTGGAAGCCGGAAGATGGGAACTTTCTCATGGCGGTCTTACCGGACGTACTGCACAGCAGTTTATAGATTACCTTCTGGGAAAGGAGAGATAAAAAATGGCAGTATCAACTTTTGCGGCAATCGATATCGGTTCCTATGAAGTCAGTATGAAGATTTTTGAACTTTCTAAAAAAAGCGGGCTTAAGGAACTGAACCATGTAAGATACCGTCTGGAGATCGGTAAGGGAGCGTATTCTTCCGGGCGTCTGGACAGGGAAATCGTAGATGCCATCTGCGAGGTTCTGAAAGACTTCCGGACTATCATGATGGAATTTGGAACAGAAGATTATCGCGCCTGTGCTACCAGTGCATTTCGTGAAATGGTAAATCCGGTGATCATTCTGGAACAGATCTACCAGAGGACAGGCATCAGAGTGGAAATCTTAAGTAATGCAGAACAGCATTTTCTCGGATACAAATCTATTGCAGCTATTGAAGCAGGATTCAAAAAAATGATCCAGAAAGGCACTGCGATACTGGATGTAGGCGGAGGAAGTCTTCAGGTATCTCTTTTTGACAAGGATACTCTGGTGACGACCCAGAGCCTTAAAATGGGAAGTATGCGCATCCGTGAAAGATTAAAAGAACTGGAAAAATCACATACTCATTATGATCAGCTGATTCAGGAATTTATCCGCAATGACCTGACAGCCTTTCAGCGTCTTTACCTGAAAGACAGAGATATCAGGAATGTGATCCTGATGGGAGATTTTCTTACGGATACTATCTTTCGGGAAGAAATTTATGACCGTATCATTACTATGGCAGAATTTAATAACCGTTACGAGAATACGGTTTATAAAACAGAACAGATGCTTTCTTCAGAAATGGATATTAATCCGGAATATGCTTCTCTTGTAGTGCCGACAATGGTTATCTGCAAAAATTTTCTGGATGTATTTCAGGCAGAGTCGGTATGGGTTCCGGGAGTGTCACTTCTTGATGGAATTGCCTATGATTTCGGAGAAAAGAAAAAATTTATCAAAAGTGCCCATAATTTTGAAAACGATATCCTGGTGGCATCCAGAAATATTGCCAAGCGTTATTCCAGCAGTAAAGATCATATTCAGGGAACCACATCTCTTGCCCTTGCGATTTTTGACAGTATGAAAAAAGTTCATGGTATGGGAACAAGGGAAAGGCTGCTTCTCCAGATTGCAGTACAGCTCCATGACTGCGGGAAATACATAAGCATGGCAGATGTGGCAGAGTGTTCTTATCGGATCATCATGGCCACAGAGATCATAGGTCTTTCTACGGAGGAACGTCAGGTGATCGCCAGTGCGGTGAGGTATAATACTACGGAATTTGTTTACTATGAGAATTTTGATGACGGATCAGGCCTTGACAGAAACCGTTATCTCCTGGTTGCCAAGCTTACTGCAATTCTCCGTCTTGCAAATGCTATGGACAGAAGCCATTATCAGAAAGTCCAGGGACTCAGGGCAGTCCTGAAAGACCGGGAACTGAGCCTGATCATTGATTCCAGCAGGGATATTTCTCTGGAACTTGGACTTTTAAAAGATAAGGTGGAATTTTTTGAGGAAGTATTTGGAATCCACCTTACCCTGAGAAGAAAAAGAAGAATATAAAATTTACTGACAAAGTATTTGAAGCAGGATCAGATAAGATCCGGGGAGGACATTATGGATACTAAAAAATTTGCAAAGCCGGAATATTTTGTAAACAGAGAACTAAGCTGGCTGAAATTTAATGAGAGGGTATTAAGTGAGGCCAGAGATAAAAGCCTGCCTCTTTTTGAAAGACTGAAATTCCTCAGTATTACATCTTCAAATCTGGATGAGTTTTTTATGGTACGGGTGGCATCTTTAAAAGATCAGGTTCATGCAGGTTATGAGAAAACAGATATTGCAGGTCTGACTCCAAAAGACCAGCTCCGTGAGATCAGTACCCAGACCCATGAGCTTGTAAAAGTACAGTACAGTACGTTTACCCGCTCGGTACTTCCGCTGCTGGAAAAAGCAGGACTTCATCTGATCCTGGCCCATGAGGATCTTTCGGAAACCCAGAAAGAATATGTGGATCGTTATTTTGAAGATAATGTTTATCCGGTCCTGACGCCTATGGCAATGGATTCTTCCAGACCGTTTCCGCTGATCCGGAATAAATCCCTGAATATTGGGGCGCTGATCTCCAAAAAAGATCGTAAAAAAGGAAAAGAAGTCCTAGAGTTTGCTACCGTGCAGGTTCCGTCTGTACTTCCGAGAATCGTGGAAATACCATCCGAAAAATCCGGAAGCAGGGCAGTGATCTTTCTTGAGGAGATCATTGAAAGAAACATTGGCAAGCTGTTTTTAAGCAATGATGTGGTGTGCGCTCATCCATATCGTATTATGAGAAATGCAGACCTTTCTATTGACGAAGATGAGGCAGAAGATCTTCTGGTAGAAATCCAGAAGCAGCTGAAAAAACGACAGTGGGGAGAGGTTATCCGTCTGGAAGCGGAAGAAAAGATGGATAAGCGTCTTCTGAAGATCCTGAAAACGGAGTTTGATATTAAAAATGAGGATATTTTTAATATTGCAGGACCTTTGGATCTGACAGTACTTATGAAGGTATATGGACTGGACGGATTTGACGCGTATAAAGCAAAAAAATATATTCCGGCTCCGGTTCCTCAGTTCCAGACTGATAAAAATATTTTTGATGTGATTCGTGAGGGAGATGTGTTCCTTCATCATCCATATATGAGTTTTGACCCGGTAGTGAATTTTGTACGTCAGGCTGCCAAGGATCCGGGAGTACTTGCTATTAAACAGACTCTTTATCGTGTCAGCGGAAATTCACCTATTATCGCTGCTCTTGCCCAGGCAGCGGAAAACGGTAAGCAGGTAACGGTTCTTGTTGAACTGAAGGCGCGTTTTGATGAGGAAAATAATATTGTCTGGGCGAAAAAGCTGGAAAAAGCGGGCTGCCATGTAATTTATGGTCTGGTAGGACTGAAGACCCACAGTAAGATCACTCTCGTGGTAAGACGGGAGGAGACAGGGATTCGCCGGTATGTGCATCTTGCAACAGGAAACTACAATGATTCTACGGCAAAACTTTATACAGACTGTGGTATTTTTACATGTGACGAGCACTATGGAGAGGATGCGACCGCTGTATTTAATATGCTTTCTGGATATTCAGAGCCGAAACGCTGGAATCGCCTGATCGTTGCGCCGATCTGGATGAAAACACGTTTTCTGGAAATGATCGAAAGAGAAGTAGAGAATGTAAAAAAGGGAATTCCCGGTCATATTATGGCAAAAATGAATTCACTCTGCGATCCGGTGATTATGCAGGCTCTTTATTATGCTTCTTCCAATGGCGTACAGATCGAGCTGGTGATCCGCGGCATCTGCTGTCTGAAAACAGGAATTCCAGGAATCAGCGAAAACATTCATGTGCGCTCTATTGTAGGCGATTTTCTGGAACACAGCAGGATCTTCTATTTCTATAATGGAGGAACGGAAGAAATCTATATGGGAAGTGCGGACTGGATGCCTCGTAATCTGGATCGCCGGGTGGAGATTGTTTTCCCTGTAGAAGATGAAATGATCAAAAAACAGATCATGCATGTGCTGGAGCTGGAGTTTAAAGATAATGTAAAGGCGCATATTCTTCAGCCTGACGGAACCTATGAGAAGCAGGACAGAAGAGGAAAACAGCCTGTAAATTCCCAGATGGAGTTCTGCAGAGAAGCCCAGGAAAGTGCGGGAAGAAAGAAAAAAGAACAAAAAGAGAATTCCAGAGTATTTATCCCGGCTGAACCGGTAGAGGACATGGAAGAAGAGTAAGAGACCGGCAGGTCTGGGAATTATGAAAAAACAGTATTGCAATAAGGAGGATAAGATGGGAAACAGAAAGGAATCCTTTCTGAGGAGAAAGAATGTGGTTATTTCGTTCCGAAGGTATGGTATCGATGCTATGAGCGCAATGGCGCTGGGTCTGTTTGCATCGCTTCTGATCGGTACGATCATTAATACAATTGGTCAAAACGTTGCACCGGGAAGCGCGGTGTCAGAGAGACTGCTGGAGATCGGAGGATATGCTACATCAGTAACTGGTCCGGTGATGGCTCTTGCTGTTGGGCATGCGCTGATGGCGCCTCCTCTGGTGCTGTATTCTCTGGCGGCTGTTGGAGCGGCATGTAATGCTCTGGGAGGCTCCGGCGGTCCCCTTGCAGTGTTTTTTATCGGTATCGTTGCCTGTGAGGCAGGAAAGCTGGTATCTAAGGAGACAAAGGTCGACATTATCGTAACACCGGCAGTGACGATCCTCACCGGAGGAGTGCTGGCAATCGTTTTTGCACCGATGTTCAAGTCGGTGTGTGATGCTCTGGGTGTGTTTATTGGATGGGCGACCAACCTTCAGCCTTTCCTGATGGGAGTAGTGGTTTCTGCAGTGGTGGGAGCAGTACTGACCCTGCCTGTCAGTTCTGCAGCAATCTGTGCGGCCATCGGACTGGGTGGAGGCGCTGTTCTGGCAGGACTGGCAGACGGAACCGTTACCATGGAGATCTGGAATGGACTGTCTCTGGCAGGAGGGGCGGCAACGGCAGGATGCTGTGCTCATATGCTGGGGTATGCGGTTTTAAGCTTTCCAGATAATGGAATTGGAGGATTTGTGGCACAGGGGCTTGGAACATCCATGCTCCAGGTACCGAATCTTATGAAAAAACCGATTCTGTGGATCCCACCTACGATTACAGCAGCTGTTACAGGAGCGCTTTCTACCTGTGTGTTCCAGATGCGGAACAATGGTCCGGCAATTTCTTCCGGTATGGGAACGTCAGGACTGGTTGGTCCTATCGGGATCGTTTCCGGATGGTCGCAGATGCCGGAAGGATATGAAGCCGGTGCATTTCAGTGGGTTGGAATGATTCTGATCTGCTTTGTACTTCCAATCGTGATCACCTGGATTACTGGAAAGATCTTTCGGGCGAAGGGGCTGATAAAACCGGGAGATCTGAAAATTGATATGGGATGATCCTGAGAGAAAGAGATGCGAAAGGAACTTGTTGTCCCCCACAGACAATATAAAAAAGGCAGAATCATCGTGCTTTGCAAGATTTACCAGAAAACGTTGCAAAGTACATGATCTGCCTTTTTTCTATGCATCTGAATGCAGGGAACAGCCAAACGGAAATAATGGGATTTACAGCAGTATGATCACCGCAAAGATCAGTACTGCTGCAATTATTCCCAGAAGGATCCAGTTTACAGCCTTCTGGATCCTGGTTGTCTGTTTTCGTGGATCAGAGGCACGGGTTTCGACTGGCGTGAAGCCTTGCAGAAGCCTTTGGGCTTTTTCTTTATCCTGGGAAGATACCATGATCTTTTCTCCGGAAACAGAATCACCTGTATAGAGTTCCGGAATTCCCATCTGAACAGTGGCATAAATGTCGTTTTCTTTCAGAAAGGCAGTCATTTGTTCTGCCTCCATGCTTTTGGCAGTGGTGATACAAATCAGTTTTTCTTCCATAAATATCACTCCTCATCTGCATATTTTTGTTCCTGTTGTCTGCGCTTTCGTTCTGTCATGAAATCCATAAGTTTCAGTGTGAAAAAGCAGAGAACCGTAATCCCTGTAAAAAATAGAAGAACAGCAGTGCTGATTTCTGCTTCTGGTCCGGCTTTTTTTCGAATGGCAAATACATAAAAAACTGTAAATACAATGGAAAAACCTGTGCTTTCCAGGAGAATGCGTACAGGGGAGTGAGATTTCCCTGTATTAAGCCCTTTTTTTGTCGATCCTATGAGATATACGCTTCCACCTGCCAGCAAAGTCATTGTTTCTCCGATCACATTTTTTGGATGACCTGCAGTAATAAGCTGAAAAACGATAGAAATTGCGCATACCATATACATGACGTAAAAGCTGATACTTGCGATTCTGGATGCATCCTGAATCTGACGTTCATCTAATTGTGGTTTCATTCGTCTACCTCCTCCCAAAACAGATCATTGAGGGTTTTTCCCAGTTCACGACAGATAGCTATGCACAGCTTCAGGGAAGGATTGTAATCTCCGGCCTCCATCATTCCAATAGTCTGTCTGGTAACACCTACTTTTTCTGCCAGTTCAATTTGAGAGAGCCCTTTTTCCATTCGAGCGAACTTTAGTTTCAGATTTTTCATCTGTTCCTCCTGTGTTTTTGTTACTTTCAGTATAGTCTTGTTTCTATTGAATGTCAACTATATTTTACATATGATGATTATATATTGCTTATGATGGATATAATTTGCTTTTGAATATTTTTTTAAAATTTTTTCAAAAAAAGCTTGCATTTTATCGAAACCTGATATATACTAATCAAGTCGGTTGACGCAGGAGCGTTAAACACAGCAGAATAAGGCCAGTTGGTCAAGGGGTTAAGACGCCGCCCTCTCACGGCGGAAACACGGGTTCGATTCCCGTACTGGCTGTTAGAAGACAGAGCAAATGCTCTGTCTTTTTTTGGTGCGCCTTGCGGCGCACGTCGCTAATGGGTGAAAGTCCCTAATCTGCCCTGGTAGTGGGAAGGATACAGCCAATGACAAGGGTGTCCATCGTGAGGTGGAATCTGAAGGAAGTCGGATGGCAAATCTCTGGTCTGACGAACAGAAACCACATGAGGCTATAGTTAAGGATAAGGCTGCCAAACAAGTCAAAGTCCAATAGCTACTCGGAATTAATTATAGTAGATGTGGCAGATATATGGAGAGAAAGTGACGTGTGGTACCATAGAAGGAAATAGTGGAGATGCGGTAAAGGAGAGAAGCTATTCGATCCGTTCCGGTTCCATTATGGGATATGGAATGGTAGTTTATTAGAAACAGGAAAATGAATGATAG
>USDN01000080.1 GCA_900553515.1 uncultured Blautia sp.
TTATAAAAATGAATTCTATGAGACACTTTCAAATATCGGTAAGCTGAATGTACAGCTGGAATAGTAACTATTAACGAACCTTGACAGCTTAATAACCGCTCAGAACTCTGCCACAGGGATTTTATACCCTTTTTGGAGATTGGTTGAGCGATGTTTAGGCTACATGGGTCAATTTTGGGATTCATGGTACAGTTACCAGTTCAGATACTGCTCCGTGAATAATTCAGGTTAAATTATCAATATTTTTCACCTGCAAATCCAAAAACTTCTTAAATGTTCTCTCGGAATCTTTCTGTACCTGACTTTGCGAGAAGATTTTTTGTCAGCCGCAAAGGCAAGTCCATAAAAGACTCCGGTAGGACATATAACAGAAAAGGAGTGAGCATGCCATTTCATATACTCACTCCCAAATCCTGTCTTACTTATTTGTACCTTTTATGCCTCAACACTCTCATTTCTATGCTCCATGTTCCTGAACAAATGGGTACAGATCAGGATCGCTACTACAATGGACAGATAATCCGCTGCAGGCTGCGCATAAATAACGCCTTCCAGTCCAAACATATGATTTAAAATAAAGATCAACGGGATAAAGATCAGTCCCTGACGGCAGACTGTCAGGAGCAATGACGGGATCGCCTTTCCCATTCCCTGGATGGTATTGATGCACAGGAATAAAATCCCTAAAAACGGCGCTGACAACTGCAGTGCAATAACCATCTGGATACCATAAGTGATAACCTGGGCGTCATTGATAAACACCTGAACCAGTGATTTTCTTGCCACCATCATAAACAGGGTCAGGATCGTTCCCATGATCACCGATACGATGCCTGTAAACTTAAACACCTGCATCAGACGTTTCTTATTTCCCGCACCATAATTATATCCGATCAGCGGCTGAATTCCCACACAAAGTCCGATCTGCAGCAGCACTACCAACATATTGGATTTCAAGGCAACGCCCATTGCAGCAACCGGTGTATCTCCATATCCTACTAATGCCTGATTAAGGATAATATTTGCAAAACTCATTAAAATATTGTTTAAAGATGCAGGAATTCCAATCGCTACTACGCTCTTTGCAATTCCTTCTCCCACTTTAAAATATTTCCAGCTGATAGACAAAGTGGATTTTTTCCTGAGAAAATACTGCAGATAAAACAGGCATGCTGCAATATTTCCAATGATCGTAGCCAATGCTGCGCCTGTTACTCCCCAGCCTAACATCAGGATCATAACCGGATCCAGCACAATATTTATAATAGTTCCAAGGAGGTTTCCCACCATAGACTCTCTGGCCGCGCCTTCTCCTCTTAAGATATTGGCAAATGCAGTGGAAAACAGGATCGTTGGCGCACCAATGGAAATGATCAGCAGATATTTTCTGGCAAAACCAATGGTATTTTCACTGGCTCCGATCAGTCCCAAAATCCCTTCCATACCAAGTACAGAACAGACAGCCACGATCACTCCCAGACCTAACGCACCATAACAGCAAAAGGAACTGATATGCCATGCCCGGTCTTTATGCTTTTCACCTAATGCCCTGGATATAGCCGAGCTTCCACCGATGCCAAACAGATTTCCCAGCGCCATAAAGATCATAAATACCGGTGTTGCCAAAGATACAGCCGCAACCTGCAGTGGATCCTGTGTCTGACCAATGAAAAAGGTATCTGCCATGTTGTAAATGACAACTACCAGCATAGATATCATGGTAGGAACAGCCATAGTAGCCACTGCTTTAGGTACCGGAACTTTTTCAAACAGATCCGTATTGGTTTTCATACATTTTTCCTCTCTTTTTCCCACATTTTCTCCATTGTATGCTTTTTACATTTTGTCTTATTTTTAACGTATTTAAGCCATTTTGCGTAAGCATTCTGCCATTCTAAACACAATCTGTATATTTGTCAACTGTTATTTTTTTGCCGAGGTTCTGCTGAAATTCTGTCATCCCATTTTCCTGTTACTGAGAAATTCATATTCCAACTTTCTGCATTTTTCATTGCTCTGCCACTAACCTTGTTGTATAATAGGTTTATAATAAGAAATGGAGAATGCGTATGTTAGTTTCAACAAAAGGGCGTTATGCACTGCGTATCATGATCGACCTGGCAGAACACCAGAGAGACGGCTATATTCCATTGAAGGAAACAGCCGGGCGCCAGGGCATTTCAGAAAAATACCTGGAAGGGATCATTAAGATCCTTGTAAAAGATAAAATGCTTACAGGTGTCCGCGGCAAAGGCGGCGGATACAAACTTACCAAATCACCGGATCAGTATACAGTAGGAAGTATCCTGCGCCTTACGGAAGGCTCCCTTGCCCCTGTATCCTGTCTGGAATCCCCGGACGCACTTTCCTGCGAGCGCATGGACTGCTGCCGTACACTCCCTATGTGGAGAGGCTTGGATCACCTGATCAACAACTACTTAGACAATATCACTCTTGCTGACCTGATCCAGCCCGAAGAACCATGGAGCAATTATGTAATCTAGTCCAAAAGAAAAACAAGCGCCACCAAAGGTGGCATTTGTTTTTCTTGGACGATTAACGAGGGTTCCGTCTGCGTCAGCAGACAATAGAGCGCGATAGCGCGTGAACCCGAGTGTACATATATACATAATCTCCAAAAAAGAGTATGCCACCGGGAATGGAACTCCATCCCGAAAGCATACTCTTTTTCATTTCATCTTTTCCTACTTATAAAGAGACAGTCCATCAAATAAAATAACCGGATCATCCCATTCATTATCCTTTAACAGGGAAACTTCTACGCGGATCTGCTTCTGTCCGGATACATCCACACCAAAATATACATTCTTTTCATTGTAATGGATATCAGGTGATGTATACAGTACCTGGTCATCGTCACCGTAAACAGTTACTCTTGCAAGAAGGGCGCTGTCAAACTGGGAAGAAGGACCAAATACGCCAGATAACATTCTGTATTCACCATTTGTATTGCACTGTACATAGCTTCCCTTGCCTTTTAAGCGGATCGCATTTCCCCAGCGGGATCCAGCGGCTGTCTTACCGGAAGCAATGATCGTGTAATCTTTCTTTGTAATGCCTTCCAGGTTCTGTACCAGATAACCATTTTCCAGATCCATACTATTAGCTGGCTCTGTATCTCCCTCATTTGGAACCCATACGCCATCTTCGCCAATGGTTCTTCCATCGATCACTGTGTTTACAGCCATAGCACCGTTTGGATACAGGAAATACCATTTTCCATCGTCACTCTTTAACCATCCAATCTGCATTGCACCAGTCTGGTCCAGATAATACCACTGGCCATCGATCTGCTGCCAGCCGATCTTCATAATACCGTCATTACCAATATAATAATATTTTCCATTATCTTTTATCCACTCATTGTATGCAAACTTGTTGGTACCCTTCTGGTATTTCCACTGATCATTTACATATTTCCATGTTCCTGCATAAGCCGGAACTGTTAAAGCCGCACTTAATGCCAGCGCTGCCGCTGCAACCGCAAAACGTCTTCTCATTTCCCATTCTCCTTTCATCTGCAGGCTTTATTCCTGCGCTATATTAACCGCTCATACTGTCTGTTTTCGTACACTTTATTATAATTCAACTTTACTTTTTATGCAACAGTGCCTGCCATCTGTTCACAGAATATCCACGGTTTTACTGGGTTTTCTGGACAATCATCCGCTTATCTGTCACTTAATCTTCCCACATTCCTGCAAATTCACCGTCTTTTAAACGCAAAAGTCTCTGATTGGAACTTCCCCGAAAGATCAGGGTCAGATCCTTCTTTGCTTCCACAAACTCACCATCTACCAACACATCGATCTGACGCAGCATTTCTTTTGTATATTCCGTGTAAACAGAGCCGCCTGGCTGCATATCCTGATCAAACAGATATCCGCTGTAACACCAGATGTCTTTTTGTGGATAAGTCTCCCTGATCTTCTTTAAAAGGTGGACAAGTACCGCCTGATTTTCCGGTTCAAAAGGTTCTCCCCCAAGAAGGGTAAAACCCTGAATATATCCCGGTTCCAGTAATTTTAAAATTTTATCCTGCGTCTCCTCTGTAAAAGGAACCCCATACTGAAAATTCCAGGTTTCCGAATTAAAACAGCCCTTACAATGATGACGGCAGCCAGACACAAACAATGTTACCCTTACACCAGGACCATCTGCAATATCACATTCTTTTATATTTCCATAATTCATCTGTCATTTCTCCATTTCTGTTAAATATACTCTGCGGATCTAAATAACATAACTGAACAAGAAGTTTATCTTTATAGTATACACCACATCATTCTCCTGCACAAGAAAAAAGCAAAGCCCGGAAATCACTTCCAGGCTCTGCCCTTTTATTTTGTAACGTGTTCACACTCACAAACCCGCACTTCGTGCTCTACTTTCCCGAGAAGTTTCTATGCAGCAGCTCATGCTCCTTCCCCTTTAAAAGTGAGTCATAAAGTGAAAGGATCATCGGGTTTTCATTTGACTTCTTGATCTGGGTATTTACATCTGTATCATACAGTCCCTTCATTCTGGCCTTTCTGGTTCGCGGTCCGGCATTTACCGGCTGGCCGCCGCCCATGATACAACCTCTGCGGCATGCCATTACTTCCACAAAATCATACTCCACCTCATGGTTCTTGATCTGCTGCAACAGCTTATCCGCATTTGCCAGACCATTTACTACTGCCGCCCGGATCTCTCTTCCATTATAATCATAGGTCAGCGTCTTAATACCTTCATCACCCCGGACTCCGCTCTTTTTAATGGCTTCCATATCCACTCTGCTGTGTCCCTGCTGCAATCTGCGAAGTACTGCCTCTGTGACACCGCCGGTAACACCAAAGATCACACCGCTTCCGGAACCAATACCAAAAGGCACATCAGCAGCCTCGATCTCTACCTTATCAAATACAATACCGGACTTGCGGATCATCCTTACTACTTCTGTTGTTGTTAATACATAATCCACATCCTGTTTTCCGTTGGTAAAGGACTCCGGCCGCAGGATCTCTTCCTTCTTTGCTGTACACGGCATAATAGAAACAGATACTATCTTCTTTCCTTCGTTCTTTTCCGGATCCTTATAATATTCACGGACTACCGCACCAAACATTTGCTGAGGAGAACGGCAGGTGGAAAGGTTTGGCACAAATTCCGGATATTTTGTCTCACAATATTTCACCCATGCAGGACAGCAGGATGTAAATAATGGCATTTTCTGACCGGAAGTAAAACGCTCAATAAATTCCTTTGACTCTTCCACAACTGTCAGATCCGCACCATAAGAAGTATCATAAACCTCATCAAAGCCCAGTCTGTGAAGTACACCTACCAGCTTGCCCATTACATTTTCGCCCTTTGCATAGCCAAAATGATCTCCAATGGCCACACGTACAGCCGGTGCGATCTGAGCGATCACCTTTGTATTTTTATCCGCTAAAGCTTCCCATACCACATCGATATTGGTATGGATACTGATAGCACCTGTAGGACAGACAACCCGGCACTGGCCGCAGCCAACGCAGTCTGTTTCTGCGATCTTCTTATTAAATGCAGGCATTACCTGTGCATCTGTTCCACGGTAAGCAAAATCAATGGCATTGATATTCTGCACATTGTCGCACATTCTTACACAGTCACCGCAAAGGATACATTTATTAGGATCCCTGATAATAGCATGGGAACTGGTGTCGATAGGCTGCTGCTCTCTTACATTTTCAAAACGGATCTCATGAACACCCATGCGATGAGCCAGTTCCTGCAGATGACATTCTCCACTCTTGATACAGGTAGTACAATCTCTGCAGTGGGCCGCTAAAAGCAGTTCCAGGATCAGTTTGCGGTAACGCATCAGCCTTGGTGTATTCGTATAGATGACCATTCCGTCTTTTGGTTTTTCTGAACAGGAGGCAAAGGTCTTTCCCCTGTCATTTTCCACTGTACAAAGACGACAGGCTCCATATATAGATAATTCTGAATGATAGCACAATGTAGGGATGTCGATCCCGGCTTTTCTTATTACTGACAATACATTGGGTTCATCTGTAAATTCAATGGACTGTCCGTCAATTGTCATAATTCCCATAAATTTCCATCCTCCCTACTCTGTATAGATCGCGCCAAAGGCACAGTTGTCCATACAGCTTCCGCATTTTACACATTTTTCATTGTCAATGACAAATGGTGACTTCACTTTTCCGGAAATGGCATTTACCGGACAGTTCCTTGCACACTTGGAGCAGCCTTTACACTTCTCAGGATCGATCTTAAATACCCGAAGCCCGGAACAGACATGTGCACGGCATTTCTTATCCAGAATATGCTCCTCGTATTCCTTACGGAACGCATGAATGGTACTGATGACCGGCTTTGGCGCGCTCTTTCCCAATCCGCAAAGGGCAGTATTTTCGATCATATCTGCCAGCTCTTCCAGCTCATCCAGATCGCTCATTTTCCCGTTTCCTGCAACAATACGCTCCAAGATCTCCAACATTCTCTTGGTTCCTTCTCTACATGGAACACATTTTCCGCAGCTTTCTCTTTGGGTGAAATTCATAAAGAACCGGGCAACTTCCACCATACAGGTATCTTCATCCATAACAACCAGACCGCCGGATCCGATCATGGCTCCGATCTTTGAAAGGGAGTCAAAATCCATCTTGCTGTCAAGCTGTGACTCCACCAGACAGCCTCCGGAAGGACCACCGATCTGGACTGCCTTAAACTTTTTATTATCCTTAATGCCACCGCCAATATCGAAAATGATCTCACGAAGACTGATACCCATAGGAACTTCGATCAGACCTGTATTCTTAACATTTCCAGTAAGTGCAAATGCCTTGGTTCCCGGGCTTTCCGGTGTACCGATACGGCTGTACCAGCCTGCGCCATTTTTAATGATCATAGGAACATTGGCATAGGTTTCTACGTTATTTAATACAGTTGGTTTGCCCCATAAGCCCTGTTCTACGGTTCTAGGCGGTTTTACCCTTGGCATACCTCGTTTTCCCTCAATAGAAGCGGTCAGCGCAGATCCTTCGCCACATACAAAGGCACCGGCGCCTCTGTTGATATGCAGTCTGAAACTAAAGCCGGTTCCCAGGATATTATCGCCTAAAAGTCCCTTTTCCTCTGCCTGGGCAATAGCGATCTGCAGTCTGCGCACTGCCAGTGGATATTCCGCACGGACGTAAATATATCCTTCCTGGGCCTGCACTGCATAAGCCGCTAACATCATGCCTTCGATCATACGGTGGGGATCACCTTCCATAACACTTCGGTCCATAAATGCACCTGGATCGCCTTCATCACCATTGCAGACTACATAGCGTATCTTTTCCTTCTGACTTGCCACCTGGGTCCATTTCTTACCAGCCGGGAAACCAGCGCCGCCTCGTCCTCTCAGTCCTGCGTCTGTCACGGTCTTTATAACAGCTTCCGGAGTCATTTCAAAAACAGCTTTTTCAAAAGCCTCATAAGCGCCTACTGCCATGGCATCTTCTATATGCTCTGCATCAATATGTCCACAATTTTTAAGCACCAGACGGGTCTGCTTTGCATAGAAAGGGATCTCCTCCTGGGTTTCATATACACGGCCGCTGTCCTCATACATCAGCCTTGTTACCGGCTCCCCGCGAAGGATCGTTTTTTCAAATATTTCTTCACAGTCTTCCAGCTTTACCTTTAAATACAGGTAATTGTATGGTTCAATACGAACTAAAGGACCCATTTCACAGAAACCGTGACATCCGCTCATCTTAAGTCCCACATGTGCGATCTCTTCCCCAAATTTTACCGTCACATTGCTCATATTTGCAGTCAGTTCCTTAATACGGGCATAGATCTTGTCGGAACCGCCTGCCAGACATCCTGTTCCTCCGCAGATCAGGACTCTGCAGGTTTCTTTCTGGCGTTTTTCCTTACATTCTTCTCTCCACAGATGAAGCTGCATTCTGTTCTCTATTTTCATACCTTCTCATCCTCCCGCAATTTTGCGATCAGTTCACTCATTTTCTCCGGTGTCATTTTCGGATGTACTTCATCATTGACCATTACGGCAGGCGCCAGTCCGCAGGCTCCCAGGCAGGAAACAGTTTCCACTGTAAACAGCTGGTCATCTGTTGTATGTTTCTTTTTGCCAAGCCCCAGTTCCTTGTAAAGTCCCTCCAAAATAGGAATGGACTTACGCACATGACAGGCTGTTCCGTCACAGACTTTGATCACATATTTTCCCTTTGCCTCAAAAGAGAAATTCTCGTAAAAGCTTGCTACACTGTAAGCCTTTGCTTCTGAGATCCCCAGTTTCCCCGCAACATAGGTCAGAAGCTCCGGCGGCAGATAACGATATTCCTCCTGGATCCCCTGGATAATAGGGATCAGGGATTTTTCTTCACAGCTATACTGTGCAATGATCTGGTCTGTCTTCTCATAATAAGATGTATCTAACATTGTACCCCTCCTTTTGTGCATTTCACGTATAATCAATTATACATGAGAAAATGTTTTGTGCATAGTGCTTATTGATATTTTTTTGACGAAATTCTCAATAAGTATAACAAACTACCTGAATAAGAAAAAAGAAGCCCCAGAATTTACTCTGAGACTTCTCTTTAAGTTCATTGATTTTACAGATGTAATACTCTGTCCCGGATCTCCTGGGTCCTTCCCTGGTTCCAGAACTGTGTTCCAATATAACCGCAGGTTCTTCTTGCTACGAACATCTTATTCTGATCCTTGTTTCCACAATTTGGGCACTCCCAGATCAGTTTTCCGGACTCTTCCTCTTTGATGACCATTTCACCATCGTAACCACAGCATTCGCAGTAATCGCTCTTGGTATTTAACTCTGCGTACATGATATTGTTATAAATAAACTTCATAACAGACAGTACCGCCGGAATATTGTTCTGCATATTCGGAACTTCCACATAGCTTACAGCGCCGCCTGGTGACAGCTTCTGGAAATCAGACTCAAATTTCAGCTTGCTGAAGGCATCGATCTTCTCTGATACATGCACATGGTAGCTGTTGGTGATATAGTTTTTATCCGTTACTCCCGGGATAATGCCAAAACGCTTCTGCAGGCATTTTGCAAACTTGTAAGTTGTGGACTCCATAGGTGTTCCATATACGGAATAACTGATGTTCTCAGCCGCTTTCCACTCTTTGCACTTATCATTTAAACGCTGCATTACCTTTAATGCAAATGGACGTGCCTCCGGGTCTGTATGGGACTTTCCAAGCATTCTCATGCACATTTCATACAGTCCTGCATAGCCCAGTGAAATAGTAGAATATCCGTTAAACAGAAGCTTATCGATCTTCTCACCCTTTTTCAGTCTTGCCAGGGCACCATTCTGCCACAGGATCGGTGCAACATCAGAGATCGTGCCTAAAAGGCGCTCATGACGGCATCTGAGAGCTTCATGGCATAATTCCAGGCGCTCGTCTAAGATCTCCCAGAAACGGTCCATATCGCCTTCAGAAGAACATGCTACATCTACCAGGTTAATGGTAACAACGCCCTGATTGAAACGGCCATAATATTTATGGCTGCCATCTGCATTTCTCTGAGAGTCTTCTACTGTCAGGAAAGAACGGCATCCCATACATGGGTAAACATCTCCCTGCTTTAATTCCTTCATGATCTTTGCAGAAATATAATCCGGTACCATACGTTTTGCAGTACATTTTGCTGCCAGCTCTGTCAGATACCAGTATGGAGCATCCTCGGAAATATTGTCCTCATCCAGCACATAGATCAGTTTTGGGAACGCCGGTGTGATCCATACGCCTTTTTCATTCTTTACACCCTGCATACGCTGTACCAGGACCTCTTCAATGATCATAGACAGGTCTTTTCTGGTCTGACCCTCTGGTACCTCATCCAGGTACATAAATACAGTTACAAATGGAGCCTGGCCATTGCAGGTCATCAATGTGATCAGCTGGTACTGAATAGTCTGGATACCGCTCTTGATCTCTTCTCTCAGTCTGCGCTCTGTTACCTTATCAATGATCGCCTCATCCATAGGTTCGCCGCATTCTTTTCTTTCTTCGATCACATTTTTACGGATCTTCTTTCTGCTGATATCTACAAATGGAGCCAGATGAGCCAGTGTAAATGACTGTCCGCCATACTGGTTGCTGGCAACCTGGGCAACGATCTGGGTGGTCACATTACAGGCAGTAAAAAAACTGTGTGGCTTCTCGATCAGTGTCTCACTGATCACAGTACCATTCTGAAGCATGTCCTCCAAATTGATCAGATCACAGTTATGTTCTCTCTGTGCAAAATAATCGGTATCATGGAAATGGATAATTCCCTCTTCATGTGCTCTTACGATCTTCTCCGGAAGAAGTACACGGCGGGAAAGATCCTTACTTACTTCTCCAGCCATGTAATCACGCTGGGTAGAATTGATCACCGGGTTCTTATTGGAATTTTCCTGGTTGACCTCTTCGTTGATATTATCAAGCAGTGATAAAATTCCATTATCTGTTGTATTGGATTTACGTGTCAGTTCCCTCTTATAACGATAGCGCACATATTTCTGTGCTACCTCGTAGCCTCTCATAGCCATGATGCCTGTTTCCACCATGTCCTGAATGTCTTCTACATTTACAGCATGAGTTGACTCCTGAACCTTATTTGCTATATTATCTGCTATCGCTCTGATCTGATAGTCATTCATCTGGTGCAGTCTGTCTACTTCTTCATTCGCCTTATGAACTGCATTAACGATCTTCTGTGAATTAAAATGAACCTCTTCGCCATTCCTTTTAATTACATTCGTCTTTACTTCAACACTCATTACTATCCCTCACTCATGCACAAAATATTGTTGTTTTTCAAACCACACTCACTATATCTAGTGCCATGTATTATAATACTACAAAAATCACCGCTTGAAAAGGGGAACATGTGAAAAAGAAAGAATTCAGACAATGGCATTTTTTTGCCACCATTTTGGTAATTTGTTTATTAGAAACGCTTATACGATATGTATGTTTTATTATCGGTCCCTACCGGACCGCTCAGCTATTATCCCACTAACTTCCTGGAATGTAAAGCACTATTTTAAGAAATATTTTAAAAGATTTCGGGCATAAAAAAACAGCTGTAAAATGCTTTCCATACTTTTACAACTGCATTCATTTACTGCGGGTAACAGGACTTGAACCTGCACGTCGTGGACACCAGAACCTAAATCTGGCGCGTCTGCCAATTCCGCCATACCCGCATAATTTAGAAAAAACCGCTCCCTTATAACTAAGAGATCGGTTTTCATTTTAAATGCGGGTGGCCGGACTTGAACCGGCACG
>USDN01000081.1 GCA_900553515.1 uncultured Blautia sp.
AAATTTATAGAATTTTTATAGATAATACTGAAAAAGTGAATATTATACTATTTTTTGCCATTATATCACAAGTAATTACCTTAATGCAATTGTTATAATAGATTCATAAGCGGCAAGGGCAGGAAGTGCCTGAGCAGACTGACAAGTATGATAAAAAATGGAGGTATTTGTTATTATGGCAAAGAGCAGATTAATCGGAAGCTACCCAGTAATCGGTATCAGACCTACTATCGATGGCCGTAGAGGAGCGCTGGATGTAAGAGGATCTCTGGAAGAGCAGACAATGAACATGGCTAAGTCTGCAGCTAAATTATTAGAAGAGAACTTAAGATATTCCAACGGTGAGCCGGTTAAGGTTGTTATTGCTGACACAACCATCGGACGTGTTGGCGAGACAGCAGCATGTGCAGATAAATTCAGAAAAGAAGGCGTTGACATTACTCTTACAGTAACACCTTGCTGGTGCTATGGTTCTGAGACAATGGATATGGATCCTCAGACTATCAAAGCTGTATGGGGCTTCAATGCAACTGAGAGACCTGGTGCAGTTTATCTTGCATCCGTTCTGGCTACACATGCACAGAAAGGACTTCCGGCATTTGGTATCTACGGACATGAGGTTCAGGATGCAGATGACACAACAATTCCGGAAGACGTTAAAGAAAAAATCCTCAGATTCGGCCGTGCAGCAGTTGCAGCAGCTTCTATGAGAGGCAAATCCTGGCTGCAGATCGGTTCCATCTGTATGGGTATCGGCGGATCTATCGTAGATTCTGACTTTATCGAGTCCTATCTTGGAATGCGTGTAGAGTCTGTTGACGAGGTAGAGATCATTCGTCGTATGACAGAGGGCATCTATGATCATGAAGAGTTCGAGAAAGCTCTTGCATGGGCTAAGAAGACCTGCAAGATCGGCTTCGACAAGAACCCGGAAGAACTTCAGATGTCAGAAGAGAAAAAAGAAGAGCAGTTTGAATTTGTTGTTAAGATGGCAGTTATCATCAAAGAGCTGATGAATGGATGCGACAAGCTTGATCCTAAATTCTCTGAGGAAGCAATCGGACATAATGCGATCGCTGCCGGTTTCCAGGGACAGAGACAGTGGACAGACTTCTATCCAAACGGCGACTTTGCTGAGGCTATGCTGAACACCTCCTTTGACTGGGAAGGCGCCAGAGAGCCATATATCCTCGCTACAGAGAACGACGTACTTAACGGTCTTGGTATGCTGTTTATGAAACTCCTTACAAACCGTGCACAGATGTTTGCAGACGTTCGTACATACTGGAGCCCGGATGCTGTTAAGAGAGTAACCGATTATGATCTTGAAGGCGTTGCGAAAGAGAACGGCGGTATCATCCATCTGATCAACTCCGGCGCATGTTGCCTTGATGCAAACGGCGGCGCTAAAGATGAGAACGGCAATGCTGTAATGAAAGAATGGTGGGATGTAACAGAAGCAGACCAGGAAGCAATCATGGAAGCTACTACATGGAACGCAGCTGACAACGGATATTTCCGTGGCGGCGGATTCTCTTCCAGATTTGAGACAAAAGACCAGATGCCTGCTACTATGATCCGTCTGAACCTTGTAAAAGGCCTTGGACCGGTTCTTCAGATCGCAGAGGGCTGGACAGTAGCTCTTCCTGAAGAAGTTTCTGATACACTCTGGAAACGTACAGACTATACATGGCCATGTACATGGTTTGCTCCAAGATGCGACGGAAAAGAAGGCGCATTCAAGGATGCTTACAGTGTAATGAACAACTGGGGCGCTAACCACGGTGCAATCTCCTACGGACACATTGGTGCAGACCTTATCACAATGTGCTCTATGCTGAGAATTCCGGTTTGCATGCATAACGTTCCGGAAGAGAAAATCTTCCGTCCGGCAGCATGGAATGCATTCGGAATGGACAAAGAAGGCGCTGATTTCCGTGCTTGCAAGAACTACGGACCTCTTTACAAATAATTATTATATTGGTTGTTGTAAAATGCCATGATAGATGGGGCTGTTGCAAAAGCAGAATATTCTGCCGGAGCAATAGCTCCTTCTTTATATAAAAAGGAGGATTATTGTGAGCAAATGTAATCTTTGCCCACGGCAGTGCAGCACAGACAGGGAAAACGGAAAATATGGAGTTTGCGGAGTATCGGGAAAAAATATACTGGTGGGACGGGCTGCACTTCATTTCTGGGAGGAACCATGTATTTCCGGAGAAAGAGGATCCGGGACGGTATTTTTTTCCGGATGTCCCCTGCGGTGCGTATATTGCCAGAACTATCAGATTGCCAGTACAGAGGCAGGAATGGAGATCAGTGAAAAACGTCTGGGGGAAATTTTTCTGGAACTTCAGGAAAAAGGCGCTCATAATATTAATCTTGTAACGCCTACCCATTATACGCCTGAGATCATCCGGGCGGTCGGAAAAGCAAAGGAACAGGGGCTGAAGATTCCTGTTGTTTATAACTGCAGCGGTTATGAAAAAGTGGAAACATTGAAAATGCTGAGAGGGATTGTAGATGTATATCTGACGGATTTTAAATATATGGAAAGAGAACCGGCAGGCCGTTATTCAAAGGCTCCCGATTATCCGGAAATCGTCCGGGCAGCTCTGGAAGAAATGGTTTATCAGACAGGAGCGGCTGAATTTGACAGTGAAGGAATGATGAAGTCCGGTGTGATCGTAAGACATCTTTTGCTGCCCGGCCATGTAAAAAATGCCCGGGCAGTGGTAAAGTATGTGTATGAAACCTACGGAGATCAGGTATATTTAAGTCTTATGAATCAGTATACCCCTCTTCCCCAGGTAAAAAAAGAATTTCCGGAGCTGGATCGCAGGGTGACTCGCAGGGAATATCAGAGGCTTGTTTCCTATGCTCTTGAAATCGGAGTAGAAAATGCTTTTATCCAGGAGGGGGAGACGGCTGAAGAAAGCTTCATTCCCATGTTTGATTACGAAGGCGTTATGAATTAAAAAATTTACAAAGTTCATCCAGCTTTTTCAGCATTTCCGGATCCTCCGCCACTACAGAATCATCTGTTCCGTGGTAGGAGATCAGAGGAAAAAGATTCGTGGCGTGGATATCACGGAGAAGGATCTGGGCGGTATCGAAGGCTTTTTCCATGCTGCCTTTCCCTCCTCCTACCAGAAGTACCGCCGCTTTTTTCTCTTTTGTTATGGGCATATCGTTACGGAAGAACTTTGCGCAGAAATAGGTCTGAAGGCGGCTTCCAAGGTCCAGAAGCTTTCCGGTCAGTTCTGAAAAATAGACAGGGGAAGCAATGAGGACATTGTCGCATTCTTCAATATAGGAGTAGATCTCCTGCATTTCATCTTTGACACAGCAGCCGGGATTTTTCCAGCAGTAGCGGCAGTCTACACAGGGTGCGACGTTGCAGTAATAAGCGTCCACGATTTTGATCTCTCCGTGGAGATTTTTCTTCAAAATTTTTAAAAGGCTTACGGTATCTCCATTTTTCCGTGGAGAACCATTCAGGATCAGTGTTTTCAAGACAGATTGTTTCCTTTCGTTGTTATAGATTGTTACCATTATAACAATTGGACAAAAAGTTTACAATGAAAATATCATCAGGAAAGAAACAGATTGTCCTGTAAAAAGTTCTTATGGTAAAATAAAGGTAAATAACAGTTTATATCGGAAAAGAGGAATCGAAAACAAGTATGATACATGAAAAAATCGTGATTGAACCAAAAAGAAATAATCAGAATGAAGCATATATGATGACATATTTCTGGGAAGAATCGCAGGAACTTTATCCGGGGCAGCTGCGCCCGGTGATCCTGATCTGCCCCGGAGGCGCGTATCGGATGACTTCGGACAGAGAGGCGGAGGCTGTTGCCGTGAAGTTTATGAGCATGGGATACCACACGGCAGTTCTTCGTTACAGTGTTGCTCCGGCCGTTTATCCCTCTGCTCTTCACCAGCTTGCAGGGGCGGTAAGTATCCTGAGAAAAAGAAGCGCTCAGTGGCTGATTGATTCGGAGAAAATCATTGTTATGGGATTTTCGGCAGGAGGACATCTGGCTGCATCCCTTGGGACTTTCTGGAATAAAGGTAAGATTACAGAAGCACTGGGAATCAGTGCAGAGGAAATACGCCCTGATGGAATGATACTCAGTTATCCTGTGATTACTTCCGGTCAGTATGGCCATCAGGAAAGCTTTCGTAACCTTCTGGGAGAACGTTATGAGGAACTGAAGGATGAAATGTCTCTGGAAAATCAGGTGGATCAGGATACACCCAGAACGTTTATATGGCATACATTTGAGGATGCAACAGTGCATCCGGAAAATTCTCTGAGTTTTGTACGGGCCATGGTAAAACATGGGGTTCCTGTGGAGTATCATCTTTTTCCGGAGGGAATTCATGGAATTGGACTTGGAAATGAACTTACGGCAAATCCCGACGGCAGAGGGATTGTAAGAGCCTGTGAAGAGTGGAGCGATCTTTGTGAAAAATGGCTGAACCGGGAATTTCCCTGGTGGGATCAAAAAGAATAAGGAAATTTGTCTTTTTATATCAAAACAGCAGGAAAAAAACAGAACAAATAGGGATTATCAAACAAGAGAAACTGTGCTATGATAAAACATAGAAAACCTACATAAAAAACTAAGGGGAGCATAGAAAAATGAAAAAAACAGGAATGATCTGGCTGATTGCGTTGATGTGTATGTTTTTTTCTGTGAACGTATGGGCAGATGTGTCGGAGAAAAAGACAGAACCTGACATTAAAACAGATTATTACATGATCGTAGAATCGAAACATGGTGGTATAGACATTTATTCCCATCCGGATCTGGAGTCTGCAAAGTTAAACGAAGAACTGATTCCTAATGGAACAGCCCTGCACATCGAAGGAGAAGTGGAGGATACAGCTCATTCACGAACCTGGGGATATGTGCAGTATCATGGAATGTATGGCTATGTTCCTCTTGATGACTGCCGCCCGGCACAGTCCAGAAAGGAAGCCATTGATTCTGAACTTTATATTGCAGGACGGGATCATGTAGATTACAATGCAGATTATGATGTAAAGGCATATACCAGCGAGGGAACACAGAAACTTTATCAGGGCCCCGGAGAAAAATATGGAGAAGTTCCGGGAGTACGTGATATACAAAATGGAGAAACCCTTCATATTACTCAGGATGCAGAACTGGTAGACGGCAGCCATTGGGGAGTGACAACAGTAGATGGAAAACAGGGCTGGATCAATTTGGATGATACAGAAGAGGCGGCCAGAAAAAAAGGAGAACTTTCAGAGAACGGTGCGGATACAAATGAAGAATTTGTTACTATGATAACCTCCGGGGAAACAGAAGATCCCCAGACGCCTGCGGCAACAGCAACGCCTGAAGTGACAGAAGCACCGACGGCAACAGCGACGCCTGAAGCGACAGAAGCACCAACGGCAACAGCGACGCCTGAAGCGACAGAAGTACCGACGGCAACAGTGGCGGCAGAAGCATCAAATACTCTGATCCCAACTCCTTTTTGGTGGATAGCAGCTGCTGCAGTGATTGCGGTAGCCGGGGTTTTGATCTATCATTTTAAAAAGAAATAAACGGACGGTCAGAAAAACGTATCCCGCAAGAAGAAATGCGGGATACATTTTTTATCAATAGCTTTTTACTGTTACAGTCCGGGATCTTGCAGAAAAGAGCTTTCGGTACTGAATCAGTTTTTTTCTGGGGACCCGGATCGTCATTTTCTGGGAGCCATAGTCGATCTTGGCAGAGATCTTACTTAATTTTGTACTGGTTATTTTTATGATACATCCACGTTTTACCCTGCCAAAAGAGTAGGTGCCGATCTGTTTCAGACCAGAACCAATGGTGACACGGTTCAGGTTCCTGCAGTTGTAAAAGGCTCTGGAGCCGATAACAGAAACATTATTTCCAATGACCACATTGGTGAGTTTGTTTTTTCCACTGAAAGCATTGGTCCACACAGAAGTGACCCGATAGGTGATTCCCATGTACCGGATACTGGAAGGGATAACCACTTTTTTTACATTACGGTCTGTGGTGCCGCAGCAGGCAACGGCTTGTTTGCCGGTAACCTGGTAGATCAGCTTTGTAGAAGGAATATATTTGCTGCCCCATTTTGCATAAAGAGTGATATTTCCCGTGATCGTGAGTGTTTTTCCAGGCAGGTAAGTGGCACCTGTGCCATCCGCCCTGGTGTTCCACCCAAGGAAGAACCGGGAGGTACAGTAGGGGGAGGCTTTTATCTTTATAGACTGACCGGAGGTATATCTGGTTTTATCAGATGGCATATTTCCTGTAGGAAGGCTGGTGTTGGCTTTGTATACGACCTGATAAGTCCGAGGAACAGGAGTGGCTGTAGGTTGTGGAGTGGCTGTAGGTTGTGGTGGTTCTGTGGGGCGTGGAGTAGCTGTAGGACGCGGTGCTGCCGTGGGGCGCGGCGTGATTACTGCCGGTGCGTCAAGTGTCCGTGTATGTACTTTTATGCAGAAACAGAAACCGGGGTTAGAAGTGGAACAGTCCGTCCATCTGGTGCCTGTGGAAGACAAAAAGCTTTGCCCCGGTTCCAGTCCGGCAATGGCTTGAAACCAGGATCCCGATGCAGAGGAGGTACTTGCTTCAACATAGTATTTCGTTTCATATGGAAAGGTAAGTACCACAGAATATTTACTTCCCTGGACAAGTTTTACCGGATTGTTAAGCTTCAGTGTATGAATACCTGCGATAGGCTGGGTATATTCCAGCGGAGTGCGAAATGCAGGAGTTCCGCTGGCAGGATTCAATGGATCAGAAAGATCAGTATAAATCTGGATACGATATGTAGTAAAATCCTGCTTGCTGGAAAGGACGATCTCTCCAAGTTCTTCTGCATTGCCCTGTCCCGCGGAAGCAGTAAAGACATTGGCAATGGAACTTCCCGCCTTTACTGTAGCACTGGTTGTGCCGGAGGCAGCACCATCGTAAAAATAGTTATTAGGATACTGGGGAGCGGTAATGGCGGTATTGCATACAAGGTTTGATATAGATGCATCTTCATAGGAAAGATAGAAGTACCCATTTTTTCCCCAGGATGGTCCGTAACTGTTTTTTACGATCCAGGCTCCATCATTTTGAACCATGGAAGCTGCCGGGAAATTGGTTTTGGAATAGTTGTCATCCCATCCTACAATAGTGACTGCATGATTTACTTTTCCTGCAGTGGGACAACAGGCAGCTGCTGTTTCCGGACGGTAATAGACTCCGGCATTATCCATCAGTATCATGGCAGAAACAGATCCGTATTCAGAGACCAGCTGTTTCATACGCTGCTGTGAATAGGCGGAAAATACGGCATCTTTCAAATAGACATCTGTATCATAGGCAATGGCCGGGTCTAAAGGACGGGACAGATCCAGCGTATGTGTGGAGTCTGTGGGAAGCGGCGCTTTTCCTTCAGATACCATACCGGACCAGGTGCTCAAAAAGAAAGATGCGACCATACCGTTTCCGCTGTCATGATAGTTTTTTCCAAGATGGATGATCCTGTCATCAGGAGTATTTCCCAGAGGATCATTGACTCTGTTTGCAAAGAAGTATGCCAGATGTTCCTCAGAAAGATCCCATGTTCCAAGCCCCTGTTTCAGAAGAGAGGTCTCAAAATTGGAAACAAGGCTGAAAGCCCAGCAGATATTAAAGGGATTCTGATTTTTTACGGAGGAGATGATACCTGACTGCCGGGAATCATAATAAGAAGGAAGAAGTCCGTATTTGCTTATGCTGAGATCACTGTCCGGATCTTCAGCAGGAGAAAACGCAGGCATATTTTCCATGAGATCCAGCTGTTCCTGAATTTCTTCTTCTGTCATAGGACGCCCCAGTATATAATCTGCATCTCCTGTGTTGTTCATTGCGTCTCCGGAGGAAAAGAGTTCCGCTTCCATTTCTCCGGAGGAAAAGTCTTCTGTGTTTTGAGAGTCTTCCAAAAGATCAGGATTTTTTTCCGGATCAGTATGTTCGGGAACTTCTGTGATTTCAGGCTCTTCGATAAAAATATCCTCCTGAACGGTCTGATCAGAAAAAGAATCTTCCGGATCGGAAAGGATGATATCATTTTCAGAGGAAGTATCCTCTGAGAATGGAACTGTTTCATTTGTGCCGGATGAGAAACTGGCTGCAGATACAGCAGAATTTCCAATGAGAAGAGCAGTACTCAAAAGCAGGCTTAGAAGCTGTTTTTTGCGATATTTCATGAGGATCCTCCTTTATTTTTATATAAACACAGGTTACTTACCTAAAATATAGCGATTTTTGAAAATGATGTCAATGATATATAATAAAACAGCATAAGCTCCGGCTTCGGAACTTATGCTGCCTGAAGAATTTATCATGTATCGTTGATCTGCTGCACCCCTGGCGGATCAGTCACATATCCAAATGCTTAGTCGTTGATTACAACGCCTTTTTGAAGCATAACGTTTGCATACAGAGCTTTCTCGCTGGTAGAGATGATACAGTAAGCGGTTTTTGCTTCATCATAAAATTTAAAACGTTCGATATTGCCTACAACAGCGTCGCCTCTGTCATCATATTTGCGGATGATTTCTTTATAGGTATCCCAGATAGGAGTTTCTACGGTATCGCCAGGCATAACCTCCATGAGATTTACCGGTTTCTCCACATAGGTATCCAGTGGGAATACTTTCAGAATAGCTTCCAGAATTTCCGGAACACCGTGACCGTCGCAGCGGATAGTAATAGCATTTTTGCCCATAGATTCAACAGGGAAGTTTCCGTCTGCAATTACAAGACGGTCGCTGTGACCCATTTCGCATAATACCTTTAATAATTCAGGTGATAAAATTTCAGGAATTCCTTTTAACATTTCAGTACCTCCGATCATTTTTTTCTATCTTAAACTTTACCTGTGTTCTTCTCAAGTTTCAAGAGAATATTTTCCTTTAAAAGATGAATATTTTACTGTTGACAGAAACGTTTCGGTATTATAAAATGAGGTCAAAACAGAAACGTTTCGGTTTTTGTTCTAAAAAGAAACTATAGCAGGAATCAGAAAGTAGTCAGATCATATTTTACAATAAGGAGGAAATCATCATGCCACTTGTAACATCAGAAGAAATGCTGCTGAAAGCACAGCAGGGCGGATATGCAGTAGGTGCTTTTAATGCGGAGAATATGGAGATGGTAAAGGCTATCATTGAAGCCGCAGAGGAGTTAAATGCTCCTGTTATGATCCAGACAACTCCATCTACTATTAAATATGGAACAGTAGAGACCTATGGAGCGATCGTAGCAGCAGAGGCAAAAAAAGCCAGCGTTCCGGTTTGCCTTCATCTGGATCATGGCAGTAGTTTTGAACTGGCTGTACAGGCAATGAAAGCTGGATATACATCTGTGATGATCGATGGTTCAAAATTTGATTTTGAAGGAAATATTGAGATTACAAAAAAGACGGCAGATGCAGCCCGTGCGCTCAACATTCCCTGTGAAGCAGAACTTGGTAAAGTCGGTGGAAAAGAAGATGATCTGGAGGCAGAGGCTGATACTAATACAGATCCTCAGGAGGCAAAAGAATTTGTGGAGAGAACAGGAGTCACATCTCTGGCAGTGGCTATCGGAACAGCACACGGCTTTTATGTAGGAACACCGGTACTTGATAAGGAACGTCTCAGTGAGATCCGCAAGATCGTAGATATTCCGCTGGTTCTTCATGGCGCTTCCGGTTTAAGTGATGAAGAGGTAAAAGACTGTGTAAGACGAGGAATCTGTAAGGTGAATTTTGCTACAGAACTTCGTGAGGCATATTCTAAAGCAGTAAGGGATACCTTTGCAGAAAAAGAGGATACCATTGATCCAAAGGCTTATGGACGTGCCGCGATTCAGGCAGTCAAAGAACTGGTAAAATATCGTATGCAGGTTTGCGGCTGTGACGGAAAAGCCTGAAAACTGTAACATACAGGGGTGATTTTTTATGGCAGCGACCATGAAAGATATTGCAAAGCTTACCGGACTGGGGCTTGCGACCATTTCCTCTTATTTCAATGGAGGAAATGTAAGAGAAAAAAACAGAAAAAAGATTGAAGCAGCCATTGAAGAGCTTCATTACGAAGTAAATGAGGTTGCCAGAAATCTGAAAACAAATGCCACAAAGACCATTGGTGTAGTGATACCTGAGCTGAATAATGTGTTTTGTGCGGAGATCATTACCGGAATGGAGGATATCCTGAGAAATCATGGATATGCAACGATTGTCTGTGACTGCCGTACAGACAGGAAACTTGAACATGAAGCAGTCGATTTTTTAAGCCGGAAAAGGGTGGATGGGATCATTAATATGCCCGTTGATGCAGAGGGCGGTCATCTGAAGGAGTTTCAGAAAACAGGAAAGCCTATCGTACTGATCGACCGTAAGATACAGGGCGTTTCCTGCGACAGTGTTCTTGTGGATAATGAGCAGGCTGCCATAGATGCAGTAAAGCTTCTTTACGAAAAAGGACACCGGAACATCGGGATCATCGGTGGCCCGGAAGAAATTTCCACAGCGCAGGAAAGACTGCGAGGGTATTACAGTGAGTTAAATGAGTTGGGAATACCAATAAAGAAATCTCTGGTAGTTCATGGGGAGTATACGATCCAGGGCGGTGTTCGTGCCATGGAGGAGCTGGTGGAAAGAAATCCGGAAATGACAGCGGTGTTTGTGACCAACTATGAGATGACTTTGGGAGCTGTGATCGGAAGCAATGAACGGGGAATCCGGATTCCGGACCAGATTTCGCTGGTCGGATTTGATAATCTTTCTTTTGCCAGGGCATGCAATCCTAAACTGACCATTGTATCTCAGCCAACAGAGAAGATTGCTGAAAAAGCGGCAGGGATCATGTTGTCCCGCCTGGAAAAAAATGATGGATCGTCTCCGTATCAGACAGAAAAGCTGGAGGCAGCTATTATTCATGGAAAGTCTGTTGCACAGATCAGAAAGGGAGAAAAATGAAACGATTATATTTGCTTGGAATCGATATTGGAACCAGTGCCTGTAAAGCAGCCCTTTTTGACAGAAAAGGACAGGTTCTTGCAGCGGCAAATGGTGAGTATCCGGTATATTACCCGGAAGAAGGATGGGCAGAACAGAATCCGGAGGAATGGTGGAGTGCTGTCTGTGAAGCAGTTCGGCAGGTGATCCGAGAAGCTGGCATCCAGCCGGAGGAGATTGCCGGAGTGGGAATTGACGGACAAAGCTGGTCCGCCATTGCCATTGACAAAGGCGGAAAAGTACTTACCAATACGCCTATCTGGATGGATACCAG
>USDN01000082.1 GCA_900553515.1 uncultured Blautia sp.
TATTTATTTGACTGTTTCTCCTGATCCTTGATCCTGTAATAGTCTTCCATATCCAAGGTCAGATCCACATGAGTATCAGGCTTTGGTTTTCGGTTGCTCAAGAGGCACACAGTCTCCACATGCACCGTCATAGGGAACATGTCCACCGGGCACACTTTCTCCACCTGATATCCTCTCTCACATAAATATTTCAGATCTCTTGCCAGCGTTGCCGAATCGCAGCTTACATACACCACTTTCTCCGGCTGCATTTCCACTATGGTATTAAGCAGAGTTTCATCGCAGCCTTTTCGGGGAGGATCTACAACGATCACGTCTGCCCGTGCAGTTTCTCCAGGATGTTCCTGTGCATATTTTTTATAGTAATCCGGAAGGATCTCCTCTGCTTTTCCTACAAAAAATTCTGCATTTTCAATATCGTTCAGGCGGGCATTGCGGCGGGCATCTTCAATTGCTGCCGGAACGATTTCCACACCGCGGACAGATTTTGCCTTTTGAGCAAGAAAAAGAGAGATTGTGCCAATACCGCAGTAAAGATCCCAGACGGTCTCCTCTCCATGAAGATCTGCATATTCCAGAGCCTTGGAATAGAGTTTCCAGGTCTGCTGTGGGTTCACCTGATAAAAAGAAAGTGGAGAAATCTGATAGGAAATATCTCCTATTTTATCTGTGATATATTCCTGACCCCAGAGAAGCTTCAGCTGGTCTCCAAGGATCACATTATTTCGCTTTTTATTGATATTCAGGGAAATGCTGGTCATGCCCCTGATTTCCCGAAGGGAGTCCACCAGTTCCTGCTGATGAGGAATGGATGTTCCATTTATGATTATACACACCATCAGCTGACCTGTATAATAACCGCAGCGGGTAAAAACATGGCGTACTAATCCTTTTCCTGCAGCTTCATCATACGGCTCAATATGATACTTTTCCATATGGAAGACTACGCGATCCAAAATCTCTCTGTTCTCAGACATACCGAGAGCACAGTCACGGTTTTCGATAATACTGTGGGTACGTCCGGCATAAAATCCAGTGATAATCCGGCCATCTTTATTTCTTCCTACAGGAAACTGGGCTTTATTTCTATAATGAAAGGGATCTTCCATACCGATGATTGGCTCCATTGGAAGGTTTGTGAATCCTCCAATGCGTTCCAGATGACCTCTGACTTTTTCTTCTTTAAATGCAAGCTGCTTTTCGTAAGATAGCTGCTGAAGCTGGCAGCCGCCGCACTGACGGGCAGAAGGGCATATTGGTTCTGCCCTGTCGGGAGACGGCTTCAGAATCTCCATTAACCTTCCATATCCATAGTTTTTCTTTGCTTTCATAATCTTTGCAGTCACCTGGTCTCCAATAACTGCGTCCTTTACAAAAACAGTGAAGCCATCAGCTTTGCCGATGCCTTCACCATTTGTACCGCAGTCTACAATATCCAGCGTGACCATGTCATTTTTACGATATTCCATGAGGATCACACTTCTCCTGTTCTTCTTAAATTTGATTCAAAAAGGCGGTTATATCCCAGCCATTCTTTTTTTCCTTTATCTGCTGCGAAAACTTCCGTCAATGTTTCCATACGGGCATCTGTACTATCTGCCAGATTTAACGCCACTGCTTCCGCAAGGGCAGGTTTCTTTGGAGATCCATACTCCAGCTCACCATGGTGGGAAAGGATACAATGTACCAGTTCATTTTCCAGTACCTGCGGAAAATCCGGAATCTCACGAGCCATATCATGGATCATCTGTGCTCCAATGATAATATGTCCTAACAGCTGACCTTCATCTGTATAATCGTTCTGCGGAAAAGCAGAAAGCTCTCTTGTTTTACCGATATCGTGAAGCAAGGCTGCCGAAATAAGCAGATCTCTTTTTAAAAGAGGATAAGCTCCTGCCATATAATCACAAAGTTTCGCAACGCTTAATGTATGCTCCATCAATCCTCCAATAAATCCATGATGGACTGTTTTTGCCGCGGAATGTCCCTGAAAACTTCTGATAAAGTCTTCATTTTCTACAAAAAGCTTTTTGAGAATTTCAGAAAGATATGGATTTTTTATTGTATCAATCAGTCTGCGAAGCTGCTGATACATGTCATCCGTACTGTTTTCACTGACTGGGAGATAATCTGCCGGGTCGTACTCCCCTTCTCCTGCTTTACGGACACGCTTGATATTTACCTGCATAGCTCCCGCAAAACTTGTCACATCTCCCATCACATCTATGTAATCTAAAGCATCAAACTCGTCAATGCCAAGAGAATTGGGATCCCATATTTTTCCGTCCAGCATTCCGGTTTTATCCTGAAGTATAATACTGTCATATGGTTTTCCATTTTTTGTCATTGCCGACTGTTTCTGTTTACAAAGATATATTCCGCTGATTCTGTCTCCTTCATGTAACTCATTGATAAAACGCATTTTTTCTGCCTTTCTATTTTTCTTTTATTAATATACTTAATTCTACGTCTACATACTCCCCCGCAGGACTTTTTCGATACAAGGTCACTGTTATCCTTTCCCCTGGCTTTTTATTCTGCAAAAACCTGCTGTATTCATCCATGGTAAAAATTCTCTGTTCTTCTGCCTTGAATAAAATATCACCACTCTGGATTCCTGCATTCATAGCAGGCGACTCCTGTTCCACTCTGTCTACAAAAATACCCTGAGGAATATTCAGCTGCTCAGACTGCATCTCAGAAATAGTTGTTCCTCTGATTCCAGTATAACAGATAGGCTCGCCATTGGAAAGCATCTCCAGAAGACATCTGACCTCTGCTACAGATACCGCTCTGAGAACTGAATTTTCCTGATTATCATTAGAAATAATAATCCCTGTCATCCTTCCATTCATATCTAACAGTACGCCTCCGCCTTTTTGGGCTCCGGCCATATCTGTAGTGATCAAAGAATATTCTTCATCTGCTATGTTCAGTTTTCCGGATACAGAAGTAATACTTCCATAGATCAGCGCATTCATATCACCTACAGGACTTCCGATCGCAATGACCGGCTGCGTCTGTTCCTGTTTCTCTTCTGAAGATAATGATACCGCCGGAATCTCTTCAAAGGTCTCTTCATCCAGGTTTTCTACGGGAACGCGGATCACCACAAGGTTTGTTCTGGAATCTGCTCCGCATAATTCCCCTTCGGCAGATTTCCCATTAGAAAAGGTGATCCTGAACTTTTCCATTTTTTCCAGATGTTCAGATGTAGTTACGATATAAAAACCATCCTTATTTTTTATAAATACAATACCGCCTTCATCACCAAGAGTAAGCAGAGAATCATTCAGAAGATCTGAATCCCCGGTTATTCCTGCCACGCGTACCAGTGCTTTCTGCGGTTCTCTGGCAATTTTTCTTACCATTTTATAAATATTTTTCAAATGAGAAACCGTGGTCTCTGCCTGTATTTCTTCATTATTTTCAGCATGCATTTCTTCCGTATGCATAGCCCCGGAAGACTCTTCTGGCTGCGCAGGGCTTGCTTCTGAGGGCTGTATGGAAGGTGTGATCTGTACTGTCTCTTTTTTCTTGATCCTCTGCTCATATTTATCAAGAATACCGGGCATACAGATCATGATTATAAAAACAGCGCAAAGTCCGAAAACTATGCCGCAGGCAGCTGCGATACCAAGCTTTTCCAGTATTTTTCTTTTATCTATCGGCCGTTGCTTGATAGTCTCTTTTATAAATGGATAGTCCTGATTTTTTTTATTTCCCATAACCATCCTCCTATAAACCTGATAAGATGAGTATATTTTACCAAAAATTTATGAATTTTTCATGAACAAAAAATCACTTTTTCCTTTTCAATAAGGTTTAAATCATGTATGATAGAAACATAAAAAGGCAAACACTACATTTTTCACACCTTTGCCTGATATTCTGGAAAAAATTATAAAAATATGTTATGATGAAAAATCACTTAGTAAAATATTACATCAATAGGAGATACTGCCTTTCAGGCAGGTAAAAAATTATGAACCAAAAAGCACTGACATCATTAGAATATTACAAAATCATAGAACGGCTTACAGAAAAAGCCTCTTCCCCTATGGGAAAAGAACTGTGCAGAAAACTTCTTCCCTCTACAGATATTAATGAGATCCGCCTGATGCAGACACAGACCAAAGATGCCTTAACACGTCTTTTTCAAAAAGGTTCCATTTCTTTTGGAAGTGTAAAAGATATCCGTGGTTCACTGAAGCGTCTGGAAATCGGCAGTTCTCTTGGCATCGTAGAAATTCTTGCAGTCTGTTCTCTGCTCGAAAATACATCCAGGGTTAAATCCTACTCCAGAAATGAAAGAAGCAGCACTTCTGCTGATTCCCTGGACAGCATGTTTGACGGACTTTCACCGCTGACTCCTCTTTCTGCAGAGATCCGCCGCTGTATCCTCTCTGAAGACGAAATAAGCGACGATGCAAGCCCCGGTCTTCGCCAGGTCCGTCGAAACATGAAGATCACCAATGACCGGATCCACACACAGTTATCCGGACTGGTAAACGGAAGTGCCCGTACTTATCTTCAGGATTCCGTGATCACCATGCGCAACGGCCGTTACTGTATTCCTGTAAAAGCTGAATATAAAGGACAGGTTCCCGGTATGATCCATGACCAGTCCTCCACCGGTTCCACACTTTTTATTGAGCCGATGGTCATTGTAAAACTAAATAATGATATGCGCGAACTGGAGCTTCAGGAACAAAAGGAAATCGAGATCATTCTTTCCTCATTAAGCCAGCAGATTGCAGAAGAACGGGAATCTATTTCCCTGAACCTTACTCTTATGGTACAGCTTGACTTTATTTTTGCAAGAGCTGCCCTTGCCATGGAAATGAACGGAAGTGAACCTGTTTTTAATGAAGAAGGAAAGGTTTCTCTCAAAAAAGCCCGCCACCCACTGATCCCGAAAAAAAAGGTTGTCCCAATCGACATCCGTCTGGGGGATGATTTTGATCTTCTGATCATTACCGGTCCTAATACCGGCGGTAAAACAGTTTCTCTCAAAACCGTAGGACTTCTTACCCTTATGGGACAGTCAGGTCTGCATATTCCGGCACTTGACCGCAGCCAGCTGGCTCTCTTTCATGAAATCTACGCAGATATCGGAGATGAACAGAGTATCGAGCAGTCTCTGAGTACTTTTTCCTCACATATGACCAACATTGTATCATTTCTGGAAAAAGCAGATACCCGCTCTCTGGTTCTGTTTGATGAACTTGGCGCAGGAACTGACCCTACAGAAGGAGCTGCTCTTGCCATTTCTATTCTCTCCTATCTTCATGATAAAGGAATACGGACCATGGCTACGACTCACTACAGTGAACTGAAGGTATATGCACTTTCTGAACCAGGTGTAGAAAATGCCTGCTGTGAATTTGATGTAGAAACACTTCGTCCTACCTACCGTCTTTTGATCGGTATCCCCGGAAAAAGTAACGCATTTGCGATTTCTTCCAAACTTGGCCTTTCTGATTCCATTATCCAGAGGGCAAAAGACCAGATCAGCGAACAGGATGTGTCCTTTGAAGATGTCCTTTCTTCTCTGGAAGAAAACCGTATCACCATGGAAAATGAACGTCTGGAAATCGAACGCTATAAAGAAGAGATCAAAACTCTGAAAGCACAGCTGGAATCCCGTCAGGAAAAACTGGATGCACAGCGTGAGCGTATCCTTCGCCAGGCCAATGAAGAAGCTCATAAAGTTCTTGAAGAAGCCAAAGATTATGCTGATAAAACTATGAAGCTTTTCCATAAATTCCAGAAAGATCATGTAGATACAGCATCCGTGGAACGGGAGCGTCAGGAACTGAGAAAACGTATGAACAAAGCTGAGAGTAATATGGCCGGAAAAACGCAGCAGAAAAAGCCTAAAAAATTGCTTACTGCCAAAGATGTCCAGCCTGGTGACTCAGTAAAAGTCCTCAGCATGAACCTGAAAGGAACTGTCAGCAGCCGGCCGGATTCCAAAGGTTATCTTTTTGTGCAGATGGGAATCATCCGCTCCAAGGTTTCTCTTTCAGATCTGGAACTTTTAGACGAACCAGTGATCACGACTCCTTCTCTCCAAAAAACCGGGGCAGGCAAGATCCGTATGTCCAAATCTGCCAGTGTTTCCACTGAGATCAATCTTCTTGGAAAAACGGTGGACGAAGCAGTAGCTGAACTCGATAAATACCTGGATGATGCATACATTGCTCATTTGAAGTCAGTTCGTGTAGTTCACGGCAAAGGCACCGGTGCACTCAGAAAAGGAGTTCATGACTATCTTCGCCGTCAGAAACATGTGGCTTCCTTCCGTCTGGGCGAATTTGGTGAAGGTGATGCCGGCGTAACGATCGTTGAATTCAAAAAATAACAGGAGGTAGTCCCTCATGACATCAAAACAGAAAATACTTATTATCGATGACGACAATAATATTGCAGAACTGATCTCACTTTATCTCACAAAAGAATGCTTTGAGACCAGGATCGTAAATGATGGAGAACAGGCGCTGAAAGAGTTTGTATCCTTTCAGCCGGATCTTCTTCTGCTGGATCTGATGCTTCCCGGAATTGACGGATATCAGGTATGCCGAGAGATCCGACATTCTTCTGATGTCCCCATCATAATGCTTTCCGCCAAAGGTGAAACTTTTGACAAAGTTCTTGGACTTGAACTGGGGGCTGACGACTATATCATCAAGCCTTTTGACTCCAAGGAACTGGTAGCCCGTGTCCGTGCAGTCCTTCGAAGGTCTAAGGCAAAGCAGCCTGCTGCGCCAGTCAGCGAAAAGTCTGTTTCCTATCCGGATCTGACCATTAATCTGACCAATTACTCTGTCACTTATATGGGAAAACAGGTTGATATGCCTCCAAAAGAACTGGAACTTCTCTACTTTCTTGCTGCTTCGCCAAATCAGGTTTTCACAAGGGAGCAGCTTCTTGATCATATCTGGGGATATGAATACATCGGAGATACCAGAACGGTGGATGTCCATATTAAAAGGCTGAGGGAAAAGATCAAGGATAACCCTGCATGGAGTATCGCCACTGTCTGGGGTATTGGTTATAAATTTGAGGTAAAAAATAAATGATCAAAAAAATATCTCGAAAATTCACGGAAGCCTATCTTTTCGTAGGCTTCCTTGGTTTTCTTTTGATAACGATCATAGGGTCTCATATGATTGAAACTCTTCTGGAAAAAGGTATCAGTTCCGACCTTTATCAGAGTGCCTACCGTATCGCAGAAAATGAGGAGATACGCCATAACATTTCCGCTTCCAGTCTTGATAATATCAAGGAAAAACTCACTATGGTTGCCGATTATCCCAATACCATCATCTGGATCATTAATGATAAAGGAAAAATCGTTCTCAGTACAAGAAAGGATATCAAAGCCGGACATCCCATCAATTTGGATAATTTTGATCCGTCCATATGGGGCAGCAATTACTATCAGGTAGGATACTTTTATGGTTATTTTCAGGACAGTGCACGTCTCAGTGTCATCGCTCCCATCACGGATAATATGACTACGAAAGGCTATGTCGCCATTCATTATATGATGAGCAGTCTTTATCAGAAAAGAGGTCAGTATCTGTTTATCCATCAGTTTCTCTTTCTGATTGTCTATATATTGATGGCGCTGATTCTGGTGGTATACCGCAGACATGTACATAAACCTCTCCAGGAGATCAAAAAAGGAGTAAACGAATATGTCAATGGAAATCTCTCCTACAAAATCCCTGTGCAGACAGATGATGAGCTTGGATACCTTGCCAACAATCTCAATTATATGTCTGACAGAATGAACCGCAACGGGGAATACCAGCGTCAGTTTATTTCCAATGTTTCACATGATTTCCGTTCACCTCTTACTTCTATCAAAGGTTATGCAGAAGCTATGAGGGACGGAACCATCCCGGTGGAAATGCAGGATAAATATCTTGGGATCATTGTTTATGAGGCCGATCGTCTTGAAAAGCTTACCCAAGGTCTTCTCACACTTAATGAACTGGATATCCATAAACGGCTGCTGAACATCCAGACCTTTGATATCAACGATGCCATCAAGAAGGCTGCTGCCACCTACGAAGGCGACTGTACCAGGCGTCATATTCTTCTGGAATTGATACTTTCCGGCAGAGAGCTTTATGCCAGAGCTGATATCGAACAAATTCAGCAGGTGCTGCATAATCTCCTGAACAATGCAATAAAATTCAGTCCAGATAATTCTACCATCATCATTGAAACAACCGAAAAAAATGATAAAATCTTTGTTTCCGTAAAAGATCACGGTGTGGGAATCTCCAAAGAAAATCTTTCAAGAATATGGGAACGGTTCTACAAAACTGATACTTCCAGAGGAAAAGATCAGAAAGGTACCGGTCTTGGACTTGCCATTGTAAAAGAGATCATCCGCGCCCATGATCAGAATATTAATGTGATCAGTACCGAAGGTATCGGCACGGAATTTATTTTTACATTAGAAAAAGCACGATAGAAAATCCTGTCGTGCTTTTTCTGCAGTTACACTCATTTTGCTCAGCTCATACTTATCTTTCAAAAGGACTGTTCAGAAGTCTGTCTTCATTTACCAGATACACACCTCTTGGTGTTACCCGGATATCCGGAATCACCGGCAATGCCATAAAAGATAATGTAATAAAAGGATCAAAGCCTTTTTTTATTCCCATAGAATGTGCTTTAGGGATCATACTTTCAAGAAGAGCATTTACTTTTTCATAACCGACATCACTCATCAGTCCCATTACAGGAAGAGGAAGTGTGTTGAATACTTTTCCGTTTTCTACCAGTGTGTAACCTCCCTGGGTTCTTACAAGCTCCTGTACTGCAAGGTACATATCCTGGTCATTATCTCCGATGACGATCAGATTATGTGAATCATGGGAAACACTTGATGCAATGGCGCCTCCCCGGATTCCAAATCCTTTTACAATTCCAACTCCCACTTTACCGGTGCATTTATGCCGTTCAATAACTGCAATCTTTTGAAATTCTTCGTCTGAAACAAAGAATTTTTCGCCCTTTTCTTCACAGAAAGGAACCTCTTCGTAAATATCTCTTGTAACAATCTGACCTTCCAGCATCTGAAGAACATGGGCTTTTTTGTTTTTACAGGGAAGACGCAGATCTTTTTCTTCAAAATTTTTTAAATGGACTGTATTTTTTAATTCAGGAGAACACGGACGGATTTCTGTCTTTTCATTTTTCAGAATTCTTTTTCCTTTGTGATAAGCATCCTGTACTTCCATTGTTTCCAGACTTTCAAGTACTACCAAATCTGCCTGACATCCTGGAGCTATAGCGCCCAGATGCGTAAGCCCATAACATCTTGCCGCCTGAATGGTCGCCATCTGAAGCGCCCGTTCCGGAGAAAGCCCCAGTTCTACAGAACGCCTTATATTGTAATTGATATGTCCTTCTCTTCTGATATCTTCAATATGTTTGTCATCAGTACAAAAACAAAATCCCGATGTATCTGTATTGTTTTTTACGATCCCGGATACAATGGCATCCAGATTCCGGGCTGCACTTCCCTCACGGATCAGAACCTGCATTCCATTTCTGCATTCCTCCATTGCATACTCATAATCGACACATTCATGATCTGTGGCAATGCCTGCCAAAGCATAGGCTGCAAGATCCCCAGGACTAAGAAATGGTGCATGTCCATCCCGTATTTTATTTTGAAACAAAGAAAGTTTCTCATGCATGGCAACACTTCCATTTATCACTGAAACTGCATCCATCACCTCTCCCAGTCCCAGGATTCTGGGATGCTCAAGATACGCCTTCATTTTTCCAGCGGTAAGGATACAGCCATTATCATCTACATGGGTAGCCGGTACACAGGAAGGCATCATCACATATACATTTGCCGGCACCTCCTCTGTCTGTTCCAGAATATAATCTATTCCTGCAGTTCCTGATACATTTGCAGATTCATGAGGATCTACGATAAATGTCGTAGTCCCGCACTGAGCGGCCTGACGGATCAGTTCTCCCGGCGTCACAAGAGTGGATTCCAGATGAAGATGACTGTCTATAAATCCGGGACAAAGATATTTTCCCGTAAGATCTATTTCCTCCTCTCCCTGGTAACAGCCGGTTCCAAGAATCATTCCATCTGCAACTGCCACATCCCCTTTTTTGAATTCCCCCGAATGTCCATAAAAAACACTCGCATTTTTAAACACAAGAGGAGCTTTCCTGATTCCCCTTGCCATTTCAGAGTACACCCGGTATTTTTCAAGTTCCATATCTAAAGCCTCCTTTTTCTGAAATTCAATTTATATTTTGTGATTATAATTTTATTTTTATATTATTGTTTTATATATTATCACTAATTTATTAAATTTTCAATTATATTTTCCCGTAAAATCCATATATATTTTGCGTTGGTCATCCATTCCGTATATTGAAACAGGCAGGTCAAATCCGGTAAAAAATACCGTACTCAACCTGCCTGTTTTTTATAGATCTCATTTACTGAGAACAATCAGTCGCCCCCACCCGTAAAACGGGTGGCTCGACGGACGGCTATAAGCCTTTAAT
>USDN01000083.1 GCA_900553515.1 uncultured Blautia sp.
TTTTCATAAAAGGACTGATCGATGATCCGGTTAAATTCAAATCCGGTCTTCATCAGTTCCCCGGCAATCCTCATGGTTTCCGGGGAAGTAGATGAGTACTGGAACACTCCTGTATCATGGATCATACCTGTATAAACCGCTACTGCCACCGACTGATCCACCTTGTCCTTATCCATAAGGCCATAGAGAACTTCACAGCAGGAACTGATATCACCTTTTATATAGTTGACATCTGCAAATCCCATATTGCTTACATGATGATCAATGCAGACTGTCTTTTTTGCCGTGTCAAAATATCTGTCAACAACAGCAAGACGATCTCTTGCACTTACATCACAGGTCACAAAAAGGTCAAATTCCTGATCCCCGTCTGCCTCTGTATGGATTTCTCCAATCCTGTCAATATGACCAAAAACAGGTTTTGGAGAATCCAGATATACCTTAACGCTGATTTCCGGATAATTATTTTTTATATACAGATACAGAGCCATGCAGGAACCCACACAGTCGCCGTCAGGTCTTATGTGTCCGCCGATTCCCATGGTTTTTACACCATCCAGTACTTCAGAAATATTATTCATGATCCATCCCTCTTATTCTTCCTCAGACTTCTCATGAGAAGCCTCTTTCCTGGTTACCTCATCGATCATCCTCGACATGTTCACACCATATTCTATGGATTCATCCAGAATAAAACGGATCTCTGGTGTGTTTCTGAGATTCAGGTTCTTTGCAAGCTGACGCCGGATATAGCCCTCTGCACTTTTAAGACCTGTGATGGTTGCTTTTTTTGCCTCATCATTTCCAAGCACACTGATATATGCTTTACATGTTTTTAAATCAGGAGCCACTTCCACAGCCATGACAGATGTCATGGGATGAATACGCGGGTCTTTGATCTCGCCTCGGATAATAGAACTTAATTCCTTCAGAACTTCGCCGTTGATCCTTGTATTCTTTATGCTGTTTTTTCTCATTTATGCCTCACTCCTATCTTGGTACCTCTACCATGATATAGGCTTCAACGTGGTCTTCTTCTTTAATATCATTGAAACCGTCAAATACAAGACCACACTCGTAGCCTGCCTTAACTTCTTTTACATCATCTTTAAATCTCTTCAGAGATGCCAGTTCTCCTTCAAAGATCTGTTCGCCTTCTCTTGTGATACGAACTTTGCAGTTTCTCTGGAACATACCGTCAAGCACATAGCTTCCTGCAATAGTTCCCACACCGGATGCCTTGAACAGCTGGCGTACTTCTGCGTGTCCGATAACTTTTTCTTCATAAACCGGATCAAGCATACCCTTCATAGCTGCTTCTACATCTTCGATTGCCTGATAAATGACTCTGTACAGACGAAGGTCTACCCCTTCCTGATCTGCAAGCTGTTTTGCCATTGCATCCGGACGTACATTAAATCCAATGATGATGGCATTGGAAGTAGCTGCAAGAGATACGTCAGATTCATTGACCGCACCTACTCCGCCGTGAATCACACGGACAACAACTTCTTCATTGGAAAGCTTTGTAAGACTCTGTTTCACTGCCTCTACAGATCCCTGTACATCTGCTTTGACAATAAGAGGCAGTTCTTTCAGGTCACTTGCCTGAATCTGATCAAAGAGATTATCAAGAGAAAGCTTACCTTTAGTCTCCTCAAGAAGACGGTTCTTATTCTCAGATACAAATGCTCCTGCAAAATTTTTCGCCTCTTTATCACTTGGGAAGGACATCAGGATCTCACCTGCATTTGGCACATCTCCAAGTCCCAGGATCTCAACCGGAGTAGACGGACCAGCTTCTCTCACTCTGCGTCCCTTGTCATCCATCATGGCACGTACTTTACCGCTGCACGCACCTGCTGCAATAAAGTCACCTACATGAAGTGTTCCCTTCTGTACAAGAATAGTCGCTACCGGTCCTTTACCCTTATCAAGCTGTGCCTCGATAACAAGACCTCTTGCCGCACGGTTTGGATTTGCTTTCAGTTCACACACTTCTGCAGAAAGAAGGATCATTTCCAGAAGACTGTCGATTCCCTCTCCGGTATGTGCAGAAACCGGTACGAAAATAGTACTTCCGCCCCAATCCTCCGGGATCAGTTCATATTCAGAAAGTTCCTGTTTTACTCTTTCCACATTTGCACTTGGCTTATCGATCTTGTTGATGGCAACAATGATCTCTACGCCGGCAGCCTTGGCATGGCTGATCGCTTCTACTGTCTGAGGCATAACACCATCGTCTGCCGCAACAACAAGGACTGCAATATCTGTAGCATTGGCTCCACGCATACGCATAGCTGTAAATGCCTCATGTCCCGGTGTATCCAGGAAAGTGATCTTCTGACCGCTGCATTCAACAACATATGCACCAATGTGCTGTGTGATACCGCCGGCTTCTCCTCTTGTAACACTGGTATTTCGGATGGCATCCAGAAGAGAAGTCTTACCATGGTCAACATGACCCATAACGCAGACTACCGGAGGTCTGGAAACCATATCGTCCTCGTTTTCCTCTTCTTCTTTCAGAAGTTCTCCGATCACATCTACTTTTTCTTCCGGTTCTGCAATGATGTCATATCCAAGAGCGATCTCCTGCGCCTTCTCAAAGTCGATCTCATGGTTTACAGTCACCATAGTGCCTTCCATGAAAAGTTTTTTCACGATCACTGACGGCTGCATCTTCATAGCCTCAGCCAGTTCACGGATCGTCATCTTCTCCGGAAGAGTGATCTCTTTAACCTCAGGTTTCTTTTCTTCCTGTTTCGGCTGCGGAGCCGGCTTCTGAAGTGCCTTTGGCAGTCTGGACATATTTCTTCTTCCGCCCTGGTTTGGTCTGTGTCCGCCGCCCTGAGATTTATCAAAATCTTTTTTCTTGTTTTTATTTTCTCTGTCTCGTTCTCTCTTGCTGTCTTTGGAGGTTTTTGTCAGCTCTGGAGTAAATACTGCATCACTGTCATTTCTCCTTCCTGCTCCCGGACGCTGTCCGGAACGTCCGCCGCCAAAGCGGTTATTTCCATCCGGTCTTCCCTGACCTCTGTTGTCGGAAGGTCTTCTATCTCCCTGATTTCTATTATCAGATCTTCTGTCTCCCTGGTTATTTCTTGCAGGACGGTTTCCGCCCTCACCGTCATTTCTGAATGGACGGCCTTCATTATTTCTGGCCGGTCTTCCCTGACCCCTGTTGTCAGAAGGTCTTCTGTCTCCCTGATTTCTGTTATCAGATCGTCTGTCTCCGCTGCGGAAATCGCGTCCTCTGCCGTTATCTCTTGCGCCATCTCTCTGCTCTCTTGGCTGACGGTTCTGAGGTCTTCCCTGATTTCCTTCTGCCGGACGCTGACTGTTTCGGTTCTGATTATCTGCCGGACGCTTTGGTGCTTCTGCACTTTTCTGCACAGGTGCTTCTGCAGCTTTTGTTTCTGCCGGCTTCTTTACCTGAGCCTCCGGCTTCTTAGCTGCCGGCTCTGTATTTCTTGGAGCTTTTGGCGCCTGCGGTCTTGTACCTGGCTTTTTCTCCTGAGCCTGAGCCGGACGTTTTGTTCTGTTTTTGCCTCCATCACTTGCATTCTGCGCATGATAAACGCGGATTATATTTTTTTTCTTTTTGGGAGCCTCCGCTTTCTCTGCTTCTGGCTTCGCTGTTACCATCTTTTCTTCTGTTCTGGAATTATCCACCTTGGTAATCTGCTCCTTTCCCCTTTTTGTTATTTTTTCTGTCAATTTATGATCTGCCATGCAATTTCCTCCTTCAGGCTGATGATTTTCCAAGCTCCTTTAATATCGCTTTTGCAAAATTTTCATCCTGCACGGCAAGGCTTGCACGGAATTCCTTTCCGCAGTATTTTCCCAGTTCCGCTTTGTCACCAAAGACATAAAACGGCACTTCATAAAAGTCACACATGTTCTGAAATTTCTTCCGTGTATTTTCTGATGCGTCTCCTGCTACCAGTACCAGATAACCTTTTCCTGATTTCACAGACTTTTCTGTAGAAAATTCTCCGCTGACAGTTTTGCCTGCCCTTGTTGCAAGTCCTACAAGAGACAACACCTTTGGATTGCTTTTATTTGTCAAGCTTTTCAAACTCCTTTTTCAGGTCTTCGTAGACCTCCTGCGGGATCCCTGTTTTTAAAGAACGTTCTAATCCATGATTTTTAACCGCCTTATCCAGACATTCCATGGATCTGCATATATATGCGCCTCTTCCGTTCTTCTTTCCGGTAGTATCAAGAACAATCTCATTTTCCGGAGTCCGAAGGACCCTCATCATTTCTTTTTTGTTTTTCATTTCCCTGCAGCCGATACACTGGCGCATGGGAATCTTAGTTTTCGTTTTCATACTCTTCTTCGCTGTCTTCAGCAGTCACAGCTTCTTCTGTCATCTCAGCTTCTTCTGCTGTCTCAGTCTCAGGTTCTTCATTTTCAGCCGTTTCACTGTCATGTTCTTCGTCGAAATATTCCTCATCGGAATATTCTTCCTCTTCATAATCATACAGCTCTCCGGATTCTTTCGCCTGAGTCTCACTCTTAATATCGATCTTAAAGCCGGTAAGACGGGCTGCAAGCCGGGCATTCTGTCCCTCTTTACCGATAGCAAGAGAAAGCTGGTAATCCGGCACCACCACAAGGGCTGTTTTTTCATCCGGATCAGCCATAACTGCAATGACCTTTGCCGGGCTCAGTGCATTTTCTATAAGGATTGCCGGGTTTTCATCCCAGTTGATGATATCGATCTTCTCTCCACGAAGTTCTTCCACAATAGCATTGACTCTGGCACCGTTCATACCTACACATGCGCCTACCGGATCTACATCAGGATCATTGCTCCATACTGCGATCTTTGTACGGGAACCTGCTTCTCTGGCAATACTCTTGATCTCAACTGTACCGTCTCTTACCTCGGCAACTTCAGATTCAAAAAGTCTCTTTACAAGTCCCGGATGAGTTCTGGAACAGAGGATACGCGGTCCCTTAGGAGTATCCTTAACTTCAAGAATATACACTTTGATTCTTTCAGTTGGATGGAATTCCTCACCTTTTACCTGCTCATTTTCACTTAAGATACCATCTGCTTTTCCAAGGTTCACGCTGACGTTTCTTCCCATCACACGCTGAACGATACCGGTAACTACTTCTTTTTCCTGACCGTAATACTGATCGTAAAGAACCTTGCGTTCTTCCTCACGGATTTTCTGAAGAATTACATTTTTCGCATTCTGTGTAGCAATCCTTCCAAACTCTCTGGACTGTATCTCTACCTTAACGGTATCTCCCTCTTCCACATTTGCATTGATCTTCTGTGCATCTACCAGTGAGATCTCAAGAGCCGGATCTTCCACAAAATCCGTAACCATACGCTCTGCATAAACACTGAAATCACATGTTTCCGGATTAATGGTCACATGTACATTATCAGCTTTTCCAAAATGATTCTTGCAAGCCTGGATCAGTGACTGCTCAATAGCCTCCAGCAGTGTATCTTTACTGATATTCTTTTCTTTTTCAAGAATATCCAGTGCTTCCATTAACTCTCTGTTCATTTTTCTTCTTTCCTCCTATTTTTTTCAGACACTGTCAGAATTCGATTTTTAAACGGATCAGGGCAATTTCCTTTTTATCAAATGTGCGCAAAGCGCCGTCCTCCTCGATCGTCACACTGTTATCATCATATGCAGTAAGGATCCCGCTGAATTCCTTTTGTTTTTCTATTGGACGGTAGGTACGTATCTCCACTGCCTTTCCCATACTCCTGGCAAAATCCTTTTCCTTTTTCAGCGGTCTGTCAAGCCCGGGAGAGCTGATTTCCATAATATAGCTGTCTTCAATAAAATCATCCTCATCAAGCCTGTCGCTGAACTTACGGCTCACTGCCTCACAATCGTTTACAGTAATCCCGCCCGGTTTATCAATGTAGCCGCGAAGGTACCAGTTTCCGGCTTCCTTTACATACTCTACATCTACCAGTTCAAATCCCTGTTCTTCAACAATAGGAGCAAGCAGTGCTTCTGCTTTCTGTTCATATTCTTCCCGTCTGCTCATATTTTCCACCTGCCTTTCGCACATACGGACTCCTGTCGCAAAAAGAGTGGACCGAAGTCCACTCTTATGCTATCCGTTATCATGTTGTATTTATCATAGCACCATCTATAAGGAAAAGCAAGGATTATTTTAGATCCTGGGCTTTACGCCTCGGGTATCTCTCTTTGCCAGACGCACTTTATTCAGGGCATAAGGCTTATCATGATAAGTAATCGTGTACTCCTGATGTCCGCCAAGAAGGTAGGCATGTTCCAGTTGATCCCCATCTGCAAGACGCATTCCACGGACTCCCACAGCTGTTTTTTTCATTGTGGAAATCTCCTGTTTTAAAAATCTGAGGAAACATCCTCCTGCACTCTGAAGAACCACCTGTTCCATCTCAGCCGCACTGCCCACAAAGATCAGGCTGTCATCCTCTCCAAGCTTTGTGGATGCGATAGTCCGCTTTGCCACATCAAATTCTGCTCCATCTACCAGCTTGCACATAGATGCTTTTGTCACAAACAGAATACTGTCATTTCGGATCTGGCTTACCGGCGCCACATAAAGGATCTGTTCCGTGCTGCTGTCATAATTGCTCAGATTATCTGCCGGGATACCCTTATCACGGAATCTGACCAGAGGGATATCTACCGCCTTGATCGTGTGCATTTTTCCCGTGTCGGTAAAAAGACATATCTTATCTGTGTTCATGCAGCTTAACACATAACGATTTTCACTATGAGCAGCCTCTTTATTTCTCTCATATGCATTTTTGTCGATCAGCTTCATATATCCGAAACGATCCATCAGGAAGCAAACCTCTGTCTCTTCCATTTTCTTTTCTTCGTAAACTGCTTCTTCTGCGTTTTCGATTGAAGTATGACGTTTCGTTCCATATTCCTTTTTGATGGAGTCCAGTTCTTTCATGATCACCGCAGCCATAGAATCGTAATGGTCCAGAATATCTTTATAAAGGACGATATTTTTCATGGTCTGCTCATATTCTGACTGAAGTGCTTCAATCTCCAATCCGATCAGTTTATAGAGACGCATATCCAGTATTGCCGATGCCTGTTTTTCTGTAAAATGCAGTTTTGATGCTGCCTTCTCACTGGTCTTTGTCTTAAAACGGATTCCTTCTGTCACACCTTCTACCAGACATTTTTTCACCTGATCCCTGTTCTTGCTTCCACGGAGGATCTCAATGATCAGGTCGATCACATCGCAGGCCTTAATCAGACCTTCCTGGATCTCCTGTTTTTCCAGTTCCCGCCCAAGAAGCGTATTATACTTTCTGGTCGTTACTTCAAAAAGGAAGTCCACATGGTGCTCTATGATCTGTTTCAGACTTAATGTTTCCGGTCTTCCATCTGCAACTGCCAGCATATTCACCCCGAACGTGTCTTCCAGACGGGTTTTCTTATACAGCATATTCGTAAGATTTTCTACGTCTGTATCTTTTTTCAGTTCCAGGACGATGCGGATCCCTTCTTTTGAAGACTGATTGGAAATATCCACGATATCTGTGGTTTTTTTTGTCTCCACAAGGGATGCCACGTCATTGAGGAATTTACCGATATTCGCTCCCAGCATGGTATATGGGATTTCTGTGATCACAAGCTGCTTTTTACCGCCCTTCAGCTTTTCAGTTGTCACACGCCCTCTGATACGCAGCTTTCCGGATCCTGTCTCATAGATCTTTCGAAGGTCATCCTTATTTACAACGATTCCTCCTGTTGGAAAATCCGGACCTTTGATGTAGCGCATCAGCCCTCTGACACTGATCTCATTGTCTTTCATGTAGGCCTTGACTCCATCAATCACCTCTGCCAGATTGTGCGGCGGAATACTGGTTGCCATACCTACTGCAATGCCTTCTGCCCCATTGACCAGAATGTTGGGGATTTTTACCGGCAGTACTGAAGGTTCTTTTTCTGTCTCATCAAAGTTCGGCACAAAATCTACTACATTTTTATCAAGATCTGCCAGAAATACTTCCTGTGTCAGTTTTTCCAGACGTGCCTCTGTATATCGCATGGCCGCCGCTCCGTCTCCTTCAATGGAGCCAAAGTTTCCGTGACCGTCCACAAGAGTTTTTCCCTTTTTAAATTCCTGTGCCATGACTACAAGTGCTTCATAAATAGAACTGTCACCGTGAGGATGATATTTACCCATGGTATCTCCCACAATACGGGCACATTTACGGTAAGGCCTGTCATAGCGGATCCCCAGTTCATACATATCATATAAAGTTCTTCTCTGTACCGGTTTCAGACCATCCCGCACATCCGGAAGTGCACGGGAAATGATCACACTCATCGCATAATCGATATATGACTTCTGCATGATCTCTGAATAATCCGTACGGATGATATTTTCCTGTTTTGTTTCCATTTGATCGTCCTTTCAGTCGTTCCATTACAGCAGTTCTGCATCGCTGTTTCCCTGTCAAAACGGATTCCTGCATCCGTTCCTGTTCCCATTCCTGCCTTTTACACATCCAGTTCTGCATCTGCCGCATGTTCATAAATAAATGCTTTTCGCGGAGGAACATCACTGCCCATCAGGATTTCCGTAATACTGGATGCCAGACGGGCATCCTCGATCTCTACCCGCTTCATCCTTCTTGTTTCCGGATTCAGAGTCGTTTCCCAAAGCTGCTCTGCATCCATCTCGCCCAGACCTTTGTATCTCTGCAGGGTAAAACTGCCCGGCTTATGAGTCTTACGATATTTTTCCAGGGCCTTGTCATCATAAAGGTATTCCTCCGATCCCTTCTTCGGCATAGCCTTATAAAGCGGCGGCATGGCAATATATACATGTCCTTCATAAATAAGATCCGGCATAAACCGATAAAAAAGAGTCAGAAGCAGCGTGGAGATATGTGCGCCGTCCACATCCGCATCTGCCATGATCACAATCTTATCGTATCGAAGCTTGCTGATATCGAAATCATTTCCATAGCCTTCCGAAAAACCACAGCCAAACGCATTGATCATGGTTTTGATTTCTGCATTGGCAAGCACTTTATCAATGGTAGCCTTTTCTACATTCAGGATTTTTCCGCGGATAGGAAGGATCGCCTGATAATTCCGGTTTCTTGCTGTTTTTGCAGATCCGCCCGCGGAATCTCCCTCCACAATAAAAATCTCACATTGAGAAGGATCCTTTTTTTCACAGTTTGCAAGCTTTCCATTAGAGTCAAAAGAATACTTCTGCTTCGTAAGAAGGTTGGTCTTCGCCCGTTCCTCTGTCTTCCGGATCTTTGCCGCTTTTTCTGCACAGGAAAGAATCGTTTTCAGTGTTTCCAGATTTCGGTCAAAGTACAAAACCAGCTGTTCCCCCAGCACCTTTCCTGTTGCCTTGGCCGCATCCTGATTATCCAGTTTCGTTTTCGTCTGTCCCTCAAACCGGGGAGCCGGATGTTTGATAGACACTACAGCAGTCATGCCATTTCTGATATCCGCACCGGTAAAATTGGCATCTTTATCCTTCAGCACTCCGATCTCACGGGCATAGGTGTTCATTACCGTAGTAAATGTAGTTTTAAATCCTGTCAGATGAGTTCCGCCTTCTGCATTGTAGATATTGTTGCAAAATCCCAGTACATTCTCCCGAAACTCATTGGTGTACTGAAATGCAGCTTCTACCTGTATCCCGTCAGCCTCTCCTTTTAAAAGAATCGGTTCATGAAGGACTTCTGTTTTATGGTTCAGATCCCGGATATAGCCCACGATCCCCTCCGGCTCATGATATTCTTCCGTCTCCGGTTCTTCTCCTCTTTTATCTTCGAATAAAATAGTCAGCTCCGGATTCAGATAAGCAGTCTCATGAAGACGGCTTTTTACCTCTGTTGCAGAAAATCTTGTTTTCTCAAAAATTTCCGGATCCGGCAGAAAGTTAACACAGGTTCCGGTTTCTCTTGTCCTGCCAAGCTTAGGGAGCAGACCTTCTTCCAGCTCTATCACCGGAATTCCTCTTTCGTAACGGTCATGGTGCACATAGCCATCTCTGCTGATCTTAATATCAAGATATGTGGACAAAGCATTTACCACAGAAGATCCTACACCGTGAAGACCACCGCTGGTCTTATATGCAGAATTATCAAACTTACCGCCTGCATGAAGCGTTGTAAAAACAAGGCGCTCTGCTGACACACCCTTTTCATGCATATCCACCGGAATACCTCTTCCGTTGTCTGTGACCGTACAGGATCCGTCTTTTTCCAGAACCACATGGATACTGCTGCAATATCCGGCAAGGTGTTCATCCACTGCATTATCCACGATCTCGTAGATCAGATGGTTCAGACCTTTTCTCGATACACTTCCGATATACATACCCGGGCGCTTCCGCACTGCCTCCAGCCCTTCCAGGACAGAGATACTTCCGGCATCATACGTTTCCTTCTTTGCCATGACTGTTCTATTTCCTTCCTATAATTTCAAGCCCTAATTCATTGATTTTTGGACTTTTTCTTTAAAT
>USDN01000084.1 GCA_900553515.1 uncultured Blautia sp.
GTAGAGCACTTGACTTTTAATCAAGTTGTCCGGGGTTCGAATCCCCGATGCCTCACTAAAAAGTCTTCAAGAGATTATGCTTGAAGGCTTTTTTTGTTGCCAGAAAAGATTTATAGTAATTGACATTCAATTTATTTCGTATTACACTGATTATAAATATTTTACAGGAATGAATTTATGAAGAAAATATTAGAACTTGATCAGTATTGGGATCTTTTGAACAAATATCAGGAAAAAATTCCGGATATGGTGTATAATCATATGATGCTTCCTGGTGAAGCGGCACCTCACATAGATGAGGGAAAATTATATTATGAAGAGCAAAAAGACGGGATTGTTTTTTCTGTAAAGGAAAGAGATTTCTGTAAGCTATATTTTTATATTTCGGAAGAGTCGGATATTGATCTGCCGGAAAAAGACAGACCACAGTTGATCGAATGCATTTATCGGGAGGAAAAAGAAGATACTCATATACAGAAGCTGAGGAAAAAAACAGAAGAGGCAGGATTTTACCCATATGTAAAAAATATAAGAATCCGGGCTGAAATACAGGAAAAAGATCTGATACCATTAGATAAGAAAAATCTGAGACAGGATCTTTTGTGGAAATACGCATCTAAAGAGGATATACCGGCAATTTATGAACTTTGGGAAGTTATGGACATCTATAATTCCACTATACCGGAGGAAAATAAACTGAAGGAAATGCTGGAAGAGAAAGAGCTTATTACTGTATGGAAAGAGGGAAGGATCTGCGGCGTGGCACGGGTGAAGCTGGAAAATCGCAGAACAGGTTCTATATGGCTTATAACTGTCAGTAAAGATCTTCGGAGAATGGGAATTGCTACGGAATTATACAGGTTATGCTTTTCTATACTAAAAGAAAAGGGCTGCAGATATGTGATCCAATGGTGTGATGAGAAAAATCAGGCAGTTCTTTCTGCCAGCGAAAAATTTGGATTCCAGTTTGATGGAACGATATCCCGTTCTTATATCCGTAAATAATATAAGAGATTATTCAGAGAATAAAATCTCTGAAAAAATAAAAAGAAAGAGAAAGAGGAAATGAAAATGAAAGAAACAGTAATCGAAATTTTAATGGATGTACGTCCTGACATTGATCTGAGCGAAGGTGTGAAGCTTATTGATGATGGTGAGCTGGAATCTTTGGATGTAGTAGCTCTGGTAGGTGAGCTGAATGATGAGTTTGACATCAACATTTCTGTAAAACATCTGGTTCCGGAAAATTTCAATTCTGTAGAGGCGATCGTAGCGCTGATAGAATCATTACAGGAGTAAGCCATGTCTTTTGTATCACTTAATTTTGTTATCTTTGTTGCGGCAGCAGCAGGAGCCTATTTTTTATGTCCGCCTAAATATCGGTGGTGCATCCTGCTGGCTGCAAGCCAGATCTTTTATCTTTTATCCAGTCCCCATACATATGTTTTTTTGCTGTTTACTACGGCGACTACTTTTTGCGGCGGTCTCTTAATAGAACGTCAGATAGACAAATATAAGATATATGTGAAAGAGCACAAAGCAGAACTCGACCGGAAGAAAAAGAAGGAAATAAAAGCCGGCTATGAGAAAAAGAAGAGACTGATCCTGCTGTCAGTACTGCTGCTTAATTTGGGAATTCTTGCATTTGTCAAGTATTTTAAGATTTATATCAATATGATTTCAGAGGCACTGAATCTGGACTGGCTTCATTTTGATGCTGGTATCCTGATTCCGCTGGGTATTTCTTTTTATACTTTTCAGTCATTAGGATATTTGATCGATATTTACCGGGAACAGTATAAAGCAGACAGGAATCTGGCAAAATTTGCCCTTTTCGTATCCTGGTTCCCACAGATCATCCAGGGACCTATCAGCAGGTACGACCAACTGGCAGAACAGCTTTATGAACCACATTCCTTTCAATATGAAAGGATAAAGTTTGGCATCCAGCTTATGATGTGGGGATGGTTCAAAAAACTGGTGATCGCAGACAGAGTTGCTGTTTTTGTAAATCAGGTGTTTGACCGTTATACAGAATATACAGGATTTTATGCGATTCTTGGTGTGATTGGATATACAATCCAAATATATGGAGACTTTTCCGGAGGAATGGATATAGCCAGAGGTGTTTCCCAGATATTCGGAATCGACCTTACACTAAACTTTAAGAGACCATATTTTGCGACCAGTATTCCGGAATTTTGGAGAAGATGGCACATTACTCTGGGTGCATGGTGCAGAGATTATATTTTTTATCCCATTTCTCTGTCTAAGTTTTTTGGAAAACTGGGGAAAAATTCCAGGAAACTTTTAGGAGACAGGATCGGAAAGCAGGTTCCGGTAATTTTTGCTCAGCTTATAACGTTCTTTGTGATCGGAGTCTGGCATGGAGCAGAATTTAAATATATTGCCTATGGCCTTTATCAGGCAGTTTTCATTATAGGCGGAATCCTTTTTGAGCCTTATATTGTCCGTCTGACGGAACTTTTGCGGATTAATACAAAGGCATTCAGCTGGAAGCTGTTTCAGATCACGCGAACATTTATATTGATCGTGATCGGAAGATTCTTTTCCAGAGGAGCCAGCTTTGGGGCGGCTGTCTGGATGATGAGGCACAGTCTTGACTTTAATCCGGGAGTCCTTTTTAACGGAGGAATTTTTACCCTGGGTCTGACACAGAAAGATTTTATTCTTCTGGGAATTTGTCTCATTTTCTGGATCATGATCAGTACAATTCAGGAATGTGGATACAGTGTCCGTGAGCTGATCGCCAGACAGAATGCAGTATTCCGCTGGATCATTTATCTTGTTGGAATATTTGCTATTGTGATCTTCGGAATTTATGGAATAGGTTATGATGCAAAATCATTTATTTACAGAGGATTTTAAGAGAGGGCAGAGTATGATCATCAATATTTTGGAATATTTGGAGCAGGCTCAGAAGTGCTTTGCAGAAAAAGTGCTGTACAGAGATGAAAATAATGAAATCACTTTTCGCGAAGCGCTTGTGACAGCACGCAGATGGGGAAGTTTTCTTACGGAATATACTTCTCCCAGAAAACCTGTGCTTGTTATTACAGATAAAACAGTTACCACTCCGGAACTGTTTTTTGCAGTTCTTTACAGTGGATGTTTTTATGTGCCTATTGATCTGGAACTTCCGAAATATCGTCTGAAATTGATCCTGAATACAGTGCAGGCAGATATTATGGTGACAGATGAGACATATCGCCAGGCTGCAGAAGAACTGGAATTTACAGGGAAGATTATTTCAACCAGGGATATGGAAGAAGCCAGAGAATGTCCTGAGAAGCTGGAAGCTGTCCGCAGTCAGGTAATGGATGTGGATCCGGCATATGTGATATTTACTTCTGGTTCCACAGGAATACCAAAAGGGGTAGTGGAATCCCACAGACAGCTGATTGATTATATAGAAGCTTTTTCTGAAACTTTTGACATTGGTGAAGAGGAGGTTTTTGGAAATCAGTCTCCTCTGGATTATGTAGCAGCTTTGAGGGATCTTTACCTTCCTTTAAAAACAGGAGCTTCGACAGTTCTTATTCCTAAAAAATATTTTTCAATGCCGGTCCGTTTGTTTCAGTATCTGAATGAAAATAAAGTAACAACCATATGCTGGGTAACAGGTGCTCTGACTTTATGCTCGGAATTGGGGACATTTGAGGAAATACGTCCTGAATTTGTAAGAAAAGTGTTTTTTACAGGTTCTGTAATGTCATGTAAACATCTCAGAATATGGCAGGAGAATCTTCCAGAAGCTGTTTTTGTGAACCATTATGGACCTACAGAGATTACGGCAAGCTGTACCTGGTATGAGGTAGATCATTTAGTAACGGAAGAAGAGAACCTTCCTATTGGACAGCCATTCCGCAATACAAATATTCTTCTTATCACAGAAGACGGAAGAGAGGCAGCTCCCGGGGAAGTGGGAGAGATTTATGTACAGGGTACTTCGCTGGCTTTGGGATATTATAGAAATCCAGAAAAAACAAGAGAAGTATTTGTAAAAAATCCTCTGAATCCTATTTATGATGAGATCGTATATAAGACTGGTGATCTTGGCAGGATAAATGAACAGGGAGAACTGCTTTTCTGTGGAAGAAAAGATGATCAGATCAAACATATGGGACATAGAGTAGAACTGGGCGAAATACAGGCAGCAGCTGTTCTTATGCCGGAAATCCGTGAGGCTGTGTGTCTGTATAAAAAAGAGAAACAACAGATCTGGCTGTTTTATACAGGTGAAGAAGTTTCTTCCAGGGAGATTGCCAGACACTTAAAAGAACGTCTGCCTAACTTTATGATACCAAGGAAGTTCTGCTACTTGGAAAAGATGCCTTTGAACTTTAATGGAAAAATCAACATGAATGAATTAAGAGAAAAGATGAAATAGGGATATGTGGAAAGAAAAAAAGAACAGATGGGTTCCGGTCCGATGTATGATCGTCATAGTTGTTTTTATGATGATTCTTATATTCCTTGGAAAATTGTTTATCCCGTATTATATACAGGATACAGACCAGAACAGAACCTTTTATGAAACAGAAAAAAATACAGTAGATGTGCTGATCGCCGGAAGCAGTACGCTTTTGGTGGGATTTTCCCCATTGGAATTGTGGGAGGATTATGGAATTGTAGCTCACACCCGTGCAAGTACGGTTCAGGCGCCTCCGGTGACCTGGCTGAATATTAAGGATGCCTACCGTTATCAGAAGCCTAAGGTAGTGGTCATGGGAGTGACAAGTCTTTTTCTTGAATATAATTATAATGTTTATGAGCCATATCTGCGAAGAGGTATGGATTTTAAAAGATTTTCTCTGGACAAACTGAAAGTGATTTCTGAAATAGTAAAGAGAAGTGATTCTCAGCATATGGTCGATTATGTATTCCCTCTGCTTCGCTATCATGACAGATGGAAGGAACTTCGTTGGACAGATCTGTATAACCTGCAATACCGTCATGATATTATGAGAGGACAGTATCCGGTTTATCGGGCAAAGAAGATTGAGGCAAGGGATCATGTAGATAAAAGTGTGGAGCCGGAAAAAGAGAATGAAGATTCCTGGTCATTTTATAAGGATATCATTGAATACTGTAAATCTCAGGGGTCAGATGTTATTGTTGTAAATATGCCGGATGACCGCTGGACGTATGGGCGGTATCTGACTGCTAAAAAACTGACCGAAGACTGTGGAGCGGCTTATATTGATTTTAATCTGGAAGAACTGCTGGAAGAAATAAATATCGACTGGGAAAAAGATTTTTATGATCCACATCATCTGAATCCTGTAGGCGCGCAGAAAGCTACAAAATATCTTGGAGATTATCTGACAGAAAATTATCCGGATCTTCCACGGAACCAGTGCTCTGAGAAAACTGCAGAATTATTAAACGCAGATTTAAAAGAATATAAAAAAGAGTTAAAAGTATTTGAAGATCAGTTAGCTTCTGAAAAATAAAAAATTTTTGTTCTAACAGTCCTGCTCTGATGCATAGAGTTATAGTACCTGAAATACTGTGGGAAATGCGCAGCCCCGGTGGGACAGGCATAAAAATAAGGAGGACTGTTATGAAGAGTTTAAAAGAATTTTTCCACATGATAGTTGCTGCTGTAATCTGTTTTGGCATGAAAGTGATCACCGGAAGGGAAAACAGGATTGTGAAAACAGTAACAGAAACCAATGAAGTGCTGTGCCTGTCTGCGCCAGATGGATATAGAAATCTGTTTTATGATAAAAAGAAGGTTCGTCTGCCTTTAAAGAAAGTGTTTTATTGGAAACAGGGACCAGGTGACAGATTATGGAAGCACAGGTATAAAAGGCTTTTTTTGGGAAAAAAGATTCCGGAGGAGAAAGACAAAGTATCTTTTTACCTGGTTCCGGAATGAAAAACTGATGTTTCAATACAACAATAAAAAAACTCCTGTCCAGAGCTTTTGTGAGCTGGACAGGAGTTTTTTGGATATGATCAAATCAGTAAGAATGGACAGGCTTTTATATAAAGTCTGATTATAAAACAGCAGAAAACGACATATATTAAGACAAAGTACATATGGAAGATTATCATGAAAAAAAGAGATGCATTTTGGTATGCGGGACCTTTTGTTTTATTTTTTATTCCGTATTTACTGACCATAGCTGTCAATGGAATAGAAATGGCAGTTCTGAACCGTACTCCAGACCCGGAGGAATACATTCCGGTACTTCTTTCACGGCAGATTTCACAGGAGTATGAAGAAGAGACTATTAAAGCTCAGGCGGTGATCACAAGAACAAATTTCCTGCGCAGGCTTAATGAAGAAAATGCAGCAGATATTCTGAAAGATGCAGAAGAAGAAACGGAAGGACTGCGTTTTTTGTGGAAAGCTCCGGATATAGTTTACAGGAAGGCAGCACAGGAAACTCAGGGACAGATACTTACAGCAGAAGGAGAGCTGAAACTGGTGCCCTATCATGAGATCAGCGGGGGACAGACCAGAGATGGCATGGAAGCTTTTCATAGTAAGGAATACTCATATCTGGAATCTGTGGACAGCAGTATAGATAAGGAGTCCCAATTTTATCTGAACAGTACATATATATCTGAGCAGCAGATGCCATCAGAGCTGAATATTCGAGAAAGGGAGAAAACAGGTTATGTATCAAGTCTGACAGCAGACGGAGAGTTTCTGGAGGGAGAGAGCTTTGCCCGTGGAATGGGGCTGGCATCATCAAATTTTACAATCCAGAAGATTGGAAGTGAATTTCGTTTTTTGTCTAAAGGAAAAGGTCATGGGCTGGGTTTTTCTCAAAACGGAGGAAATGAAATGGCAAAAAAAGGGTGTACATGGAAGGAAATCCTGGAAACATATTTTCCTGCCATGGAAATGGCATCCTATGAAAGATAAAATCTGGTAAAAAACTGCAGGAAAGAAATGATTCAGTGAATAGACTTATATATTCTGGACACCCTATAAATACAGAAATGATCATAAGTAGAGGTGAAAGGAATATGACAAAAAACAAAATCGCAAAGTATATTGCAAACACAGCACTTCTGGCTGTTATTGCAGCAGCCGGGATCGGAGCCTATCAGTTTGGTACATCAAAGCCGGAAAAGGAGATACAGGAAAATAAGGTACTGGCAGAAATGGAGACAGATACAGAAGAATTTCTGGTAGATGCAGGAACGAACCAGGTAGAAGCAGATATGGAAAATGTAATGGACAATGATCCTGCAGACAGAGAACAGACCAATGAGCAGAATGTAAATACTGAAGGAGAAACAGATCAGGCAGAATCTGCACAGGAAGAAACATTGCCGTCTGGGGAGGAACAGGAACGTACAGAATCTGAAAATCCAATTGAGGAAGAAAATACAGAAACAGCAGCAGGCGCAGTTTCCGCTCCTTCTCTTAGTTTTTCTGAAGAGACACAGATGGAGTGGCCGGTAAATGGAAATATTCTGTTGGACTATAATATGGATCAGACGGTATATTTTCCTACACTTGACCAGTATAAACTAAGTCCTGCTATTGCAGTTCAGGCGGTGGAAGGCGCTCCGGTCCTGGCATCTGTACCGGGAACTGTTTATTCCATCGAGGAAAACGCACAGACCGGGACTACAGTTACCATGGAGCTTGGAAGCGGCTATCAGGCTGTTTACGGGCAGCTGAAGGATCTGGCAGTGGAAGAAGGTCAGACAGTAGAAAAAGGCACCGTGATCGGCTATATTGCATCTCCTACCAAATATTACAGTGAAGAGGGCAGTAATCTTTATTTTGCCATGAAAAAAGACGGAGAGCCTGTGGATCCCATTGCTTATCTTCCGGAATAAATCAGGAACAGTGATTCACAAAAATTAAAAAACAACGTATAATAAAAGCAGGTGGGAATAAAAATCCGCAGTCGGCAGCTCTCCTACCTGCTTTTTCTGTATTCCGCAGTATTTTTCTTTGTGAGATATGCTTTTGGGAATAAGTGATATACATCTAAATACCGGCTGCTTAATCATAGATGTAATGAAAAGTAATACAGGGATGACTGCTGGAAGAGAAAGGCAGTTGTCCTTTACATAAAAGGAGCGGAAGATGAATTATACTTATATGGTCCGGTGTGGGGACGGAAGTCTTTATACCGGGTGGACAAACTGCCTTGAAAAGCGTCTGAAGGCCCATAACGGGGCAAAAAGCGGAGCGAAATATACCAGGGCGAAGCGTCCGGTAACACTTGCCTATTATGAGGGATTTGCCACGAAAGAAGAGGCTATGAAAAGAGAATGTCAGATTAAAAAGCTTACCCGGAAACAAAAGGATGCTTTAATGGAATTCTGAAAAAATCTCTCCTTACCCGTCAGAAAGAAAATACTGAAGGATAAGGAGAGATTTTTTATAAAGGCATGGTTGAGATAAAGAAATACATGACGATAAAGTGGCAGGCGCTTCCAAGCATAATGAATACATGAAAGATCTCATGGGAACCGAAGCTTTTGTGCTTTGAATTAAAGATGGGAAGCTTCAGTCCGTAGATGATTCCACCGATGGTGTAGATAATACCGCCTGCCAGAAGCCAGTTGAACCCGGCTCTGGGAAGAGAATGGAAGATGGGGACAAAGGCAAGCACACAGAGCCATCCCATTCCGATATACAGTACGGAGGAAAGCCATTTTGGGCAGTTGATCCAGAAACCTTTCAGCAGAATGCCGGCTATGGCGATAGTCCATACAAGTCCGCAGAGAATATAACCGACTCTGTTGTGAAGGGCGATGAGGCATATCGGAGTATAGCTTCCTGCGATCATGATAAAGATCATCATGTGGTCTATTTTACGCAGTCTCCGGTTGACCTTTTCTGTAGAATCTACAGAATGATAAATGGTGCTGGCTGTATATAAAAGGATCATTGTCAGGATAAATACTGCAAGTGCGGTAATGTGAAGGGTATCTTCTGCACGGGCAGCTTTTATAAGAAGGGGTGCAGCTCCGACACAGGCAAGAAGTACAGCGATGCCATGAGTGATCGCGCTCCAAGGGTCTTTCAGTTTCAGTTTCATAATAATCGCCTCCTGAATTTTGTCTAAACATAGATGTAAGCATGATGTAGTAATTAATACTACATATCAAGTATATGACAACTATATATCAAAAATGCATGATTGTAAAGGGATTTCATAAAATTTTAATAAATAGTTTGATAATCAAAATTTATAAAGGTATGAGAATTTACTGAACAAAATTATTTTGGGGAAGATTGGCAATATCCTGGAGAAAGACTGGTAAACCGATGATTGATTTGGTAAGATAGACACAGAAGACAAGGGGGGCTCCTTTATGAATATTAACGAGATTGCCAGACTGGCCGGTGTTTCCAGAACAACGGTATCCAGATATTTAAATGACGGATATGTAAGTGAAGAAAAAAAAGAAAAGATCCGAAAGGTGATTCAGGAAACCGGATATCAGCCCTCTGCTCAGGCGCAGATGCTCCGGACCAAAAAAACAAAACTGGTGGGGGTGGTTCTTCCAAAGATCAACTCAGACACCATCAGCCGTGAAGTGGCAGGCATCAGTGATATACTGACAAAAAAAGGATATCAGATCATACTGGCAAATACCAATAATGATATTGAAGAGGAATTGAAGTCTCTTTCTCTTTTTCGGGACAATCAGGTGGACGGTGTGGTGTTTATTGCGACAATGTTTACCAGAAAGCATAAACAGATGCTGAAAGAATATAAGGTTCCGATTGTGATTCTGGGACAGAAGCTGGAGGGATATCCCTGTGTATATCAGGATGATTATCAGGCAGCCTATATGATTGCGGATAAGCTTCTGGAATATGGAAAAAATCCCGCTTACATCGGAGTTACAGAAAAGGATGAAGCGGTTGGAGCAAGGCGCAGAAAAGGGTTTGAGGATGCCTTGAGAAAGCATCAGCTGTCCGTAGATCCGGAAATGATGGAAACAGGAAATTTTACCATGGAGTCAGGGTATGAATGTGCAGAGAGGATTTTTAAAAGAAATCCGGGGGTAGATTCTCTGATGTGTGCCACAGACACGATGGCAGTAGGAGCCATGACGTATATGAAAGAAAAAGGACTGCGGATACCGGAGGATGTTCAGGTAGTGGGGATCGGAGACGGAACCCCTGGAAAGATCATCGATCCCAGGCTGACAACGGTGCATTTCTTTTATAAAACAAGTGGTATGGAGGCTGCATCCATGCTGGTAGATCTTATGGAATCAGAATGCGGCATAAAAAAAGAAATAAAAATGGGATGTGAGATTGTTCTCAGAAAATCCCATAGAAATTCTCCGTGAGAAAAGACCGGGGGAAACCAGAAAACAGGATCTGGCTTCTCCCGGTTTTTTTATACGGCTTTAGCCTGTTCAAAACATCTACGCATCGTGTAGGTGTTTTG
>USDN01000085.1 GCA_900553515.1 uncultured Blautia sp.
TGGCGGGTCCCAAGTTCAAAAATCCTCCTGCAAGCAAGCTTGCGTCGGATTTCCGACCTTTTGCCCCTGGTATCTCAATCTATAGAATATCGTAACTATTTTACTATGTTTTCATTTTCCTTGCAACACCATATCCAAAAGTTCTGCCAGGGGCATCATCGCATTGCAGGCCTCCTCAAAGGTATTGGTCTGGGCTCCCACCTCCACCAGTGCTGATCTTGCCCGCAGGTGCTGGTTATAACGCAGTCCTTTTAAATAGATCTTTCTGGTAAAACCAGGATAATACTCCTCTGCTTTTAACTGCAGTTTCAGGCTAAATGCCAGATTATCTTCCCGAAAAGGATTTGCCAGATATGAAATGGGTCCTTCCGGCGTCTGGCTCAGACCATTAAAAAACATGATCCTGGCACTTGGCTGACCGCCTATCTCTGTTTTCAGGTATACATCCTCCCCTACACCGTCCCGATGGATATCAAGCACTACCTGGATCGATGGGTACCGGGCCAGGATCTCATTAATTCCTTCCAGTGCATAAGTGTACGCACGGCTGCGGTCCAGCTTGCCCACTGCCAGATCATATACCGTTGTGTCATGGTAAACATTCCAGCCTTTTTCTGTAAGAAGATCCGTCAGTTTCTGTCCCACTGCAACCACATTTTCATCTTTTTTACTGTTTTTGTAACTTTCCTGGGAATGGGTGTGATAGATCAGGATCTGAGGCGCATCTTCCTTTTCCAGGGTAAGATCCTTTGACAACAGGTTCTTAGCATTCATCAGTTCTCTGTCTGCTGTAGTAGAAGTATGTACATTATAGAAGTGTTTCATTAAAAAATCATAATCCATCAACTGCTGCATGGGATAGATCATGGGCTGATCCGAAATTTTAGCAGAAGCGCTGTCCGTGTTTGCAGGCGAATTGGCATTTTCAGACTGATCCAATGCTTCTTCGCTGGCTGACCGGATTGTTTCCTCATCTGACTCATCTTCCCCGATCCAGGCCAGATATTCATGGGTGCGGTAAAATTCCCTTGCTTTTTCATACTGGTCATAGGCCGGATCCATGGTGTTTATGGATGACCATTTTTTCTGTGTCTGTAATGTCTGATTTGAATGTTTTCCTGTAAGATCCATGCTTAAGGGAAATATCTGCTGCCAGACCCATTCACAGCCTGACTCCCAGACTTCATTTGAAAGGTTGTTTTTTAATAACTGTATGTGGTTTTCTGCTGCATACAAAATACAGGCTCCTGCAATCATACATAGGATCACCAGGATGCCTGTTATCTTCAGAAATAATATCCATTTTTTTACATTTCTGCTCCATGATTTCATGGTGTCCTTCCAGTTAAAAAGAAAATATTGGCACCGGGGAAACAAATGCCGCCTTCGGCACCCCTTGTTTTTCCCTTTATGTCATATATATGCAGATCATCCTGCCGGAAGTTCATCACATTTCTTATTTTTTAGGAGAAAATGGCCACTCGGAGATCAGAAGGCCTACAAGGGTCAGGACCGTTCCTGCCATTGCCTGAAAGGTGATCACTTCATGGAGAAGAGGGATCGACATTAAAATCGTTACAACCGGGATCCCGTAAATATATACGCTGGCTCTGGTAGCACCTAAGGACTTTACTGCATAATTCCAGGTGACAAAGCAGATTGCAGAGGCGCCTACCCCCAGATAAATGATATTTCCCAGATTTACCGGCTTTAATAATGCGGAAAGGGAAAGATGGAAATCCATAAAAGGAAGGGCACACAGCATGAACAAAATACCATAGAAAAAAGTTCTCCGGGTGGTAATGATGGTATCATATCCAAAACCGGCTATTTTTCTGGAACAGATGGAATATACTCCCCAGATGGCTGCCGCTGCCACACCAAGGAAATCTCCCAGTGGATTTAACTCTACTGTCTCCCCTTTCTGGAATGTGATCAGACAGATGCCTGCCATTGCACACACAAATCCCAGAACGATACTCTTCTTCATTTTCTCCCCTTCCAGGAAAAAGTGGGCCAGAATACCTGTAAAAATAGGGGCGATCGATACAATAACGCTGATATTCGATGCCTGTGTCAAAGTCAGGGCAATGTTTTCCATAAGATAATAAATACCGATCCCCGTAATACCGGCCACGATCATGATCCCTTCCTGTTTCAGGCTTCCTGCTTTCAAAGGAACCGGGCGGATAATCCACAGGAAAATATAACCTGCCACAAACCGCAGCACCAGTATTTCAAGAGGTGACAGATCTTCTAACAGGACTTTCGTCGATATAAACGTTGTCCCCCAGATCAGCATAGTAAAGATCGCAGCCAGATGTCCGGCTGCTTTTGTCTTTTGTGCACTCATTTCTTTGCTCCTTATCCCTTTTCATATTTATATACTATATAAGCCTATTAAAATAAAGCCCTGTGGATCCCTTCTGAAATAGTAAAACTTAACTGGCGTACTCTCTCATCAATATCCGGCGGTGTTACATAAAGAGAACCAAACTCCGGCTCTAAAAGTTCTGTGATCAGACGGTACTGATCTTCCGGATCCATGTTCTGGATCCATTTTCCCGTATTTTTCGTTTCTGCCTGGGATGACAGTACCCCAAGCAAAGCGGAGATCGTATCATGAACAATGGCTGCCGCACCTACTACGGTAGGAACTCCAATCGCAAGAACCGGTATTCCTAACGTTTCTTTTGTAAGACTGTGTCTGTGATTTCCAACTCCTGACCCGGGATGAATTCCTGTATCCGTCAGCTGGATGGTGGTTCCAAGGCGCCGGATGCTGCGGGCTGCCAGAGCGTCAATGGCGATCACCAGATCCGGCTGTACCTCCTTAATAATGCCCAACAGGATCCTGGCAGTTTCCATTCCCGTCTGGGCCATAACACCGGGAGCTATGGCTTTTAACCCTTCTGCAGACACGCAGAGATTACTGACCGTCCGGGGTCCAAGGGAGTCCGGGGTTACGCTTTGATTTCCAAGCCCTGCTACCAGGATATTTTTCCCGGTCTTCTGCTTTAACAGTCCTTTTAACAACAACGCCAGTTCATCAGATACTTCACTATGAAAATCTTCATCAGGCATAAGCAGTTTATCTGCTTCCAGTGTAAGATAGCTTCCCATCGGTTTTCCCAAAGCTTTGGCGCCATGTTCATTTAAAACCTTCACTTCTGTGATCTGGGCTGCTGACCGTTTTCCTTCCCACTTTTTAAAAGAAACCCCTGAAACTTCTTCCGCTGCTTCTTTTAAACCTTCCCGTTCCTCTAAAGCAAGGTCTGTACGTATTTTAAATTCAGGTATCTTCATTTTTCGCTGCCTCCTTGTTTTGTCCTGTATAACTGTAACGATCGTTAAAATTAGTTTTTACACAGAGACAGCGTATTATGCCACATGGATTTTATTATAACTTACAGAAATAGAACTGGCAATCAGAAACATTTCCTGCATTGGTTCATGATGCTGTAGAACGTCTGCTTAACATTCTTGATAATTTTTAAAATTTTTGCTTGACATTTCCAAATGGATCCGATAAAATATAACAGTATGTTTACATTGAACTGTCCGTGTCCAGGCTTTGATGGAAAACACAACGATTAATATTTTTATATAATACCGAACGGAGGTGTATTTCATTGGCTAACATTAAATCTGCAAAGAAGAGAATCTTAGTAAACGAAACTAAGGCTGCAAGAAACAAGGCGATCAGATCTAAGGTTAAAACTGCGATCAAGAAAGTTGAGGCTGCTGTAGCTGCTGGAGATAAGGCTGCTGCTCAGGCTGCACTGGTTGCTGCTACTACCGAGATCGATAAGGCTTGCACCAAGGGTGTATATCACAAGAACAATGCTGCCCGCAAAGTTTCTCGTGTATCCAAGGCTGTTAATTCTATCGCTTAATTTATAGAGTTCGATCAATCGATACCGTAATTTAAAAACTCTCCGGATTAACCCACCGGAGAGTTTTTTTGTTATTCAGAGCAATGCGAAAATGCAGGAAAAAGTGTGGATCATGCTTGCATGAATGAACACTTTTCCCTGCATTTTCATATGACGAGCAGCCACATCGAGATGCAGCGCAGCGAAATCGAGATGTTTGCTCTGAATAATTGTACTTTCCCTACATCTGCTCTTCATCATAACGTGCTCTGATGCCGCCTACAAATTTCAAACGGGTCCTTGCACATACTACGTGGGCACCACCAATGGCCTTTGTCTGAATTCTTACAGGCACAGCCACATCTCTCATATGCATACCGATCAGAGTATCTCCAATATCAATTCCTGCATGTGCCTTGATATGTTCTACTGCAACCGGGTGTTCCAGGGTATGATAAGCAGCGGTTGAGAAAGAACCACCTGCCTTTAACTGAGGAACTACATTGACCGGTTCATAGCCGTATTTCTCCGCTGCCTCCTCTTCCAGGATCAGGGAACGGTTTAAATGCTCGCAGCACTGCGCAGCCAGATAAATCCCCAATGGCTTTAATTCTTCATACAGCGCTTTGTATACAGTCTGTCCAATAGTCTCACTGGAATGGGAACCGATCTTGTAACTTCCGATCTCACTGGAAGAACAGCCCACTACCAGGATCTGACCTGGTTTCATCTTGGCAACAGCCAGAAGTTCCTTTAAAACGTCCTTGGTCTGTGTGCGGATCTCTTCTAACACTTCATCACTTTCTTTTTCCGTTGCTACCCCTGGTATATTTTTTTCTTCTGCCATTTAATGCATTCTCCTCCTTAATTCTAATATTTATTAGCGATCAGCAGTTCCACTGCCAGACGGTCCTGGAGTTTTCCCGTTTTCACACTTTCTTCTGCGTCCACACACAAATTCACATAGGACAAGATCTGTTCCTTCGTAAATGTTTTCGCCTGCGCCATTACTTTTCCTGTAACAAAAGGCTGCAATTTCAATTTAGAAGAGATCGTACTCCTATCCATTCCTCTTCCCATCAGTTCCTTTACCTGCAGGATCTGGTTAAACTGCCTTGCAATGAGAAACAGGATACGCATAGACGGCTCTTTTAATGTAAGAAGATCTTCATAAAGATCCATTGCCTTTCTTGTCTGTCTGTTGGCAATGGCCGTGATCATGTCAAATATTTTGTTCGTCACCTGGGTAATACACACTGCATCAATATCTTCTTCCGTTATAATATCCCGTCCAAGTGTATAACTGATCACCTTATCCAGTTCAGAAGTAATATTTTCCATATCATCTCCTGTTTTTCCCAGGAAATATTCCATAGTCCGGCCAGTTATCTTTTTTCCATTTTTTGCCAGTATTCCTGCTGCCCATCTTCCAAGCTGGGCACTGTCCTGACGCACCATTTCTGCAATATAGCCATACTTTTTTACAGCCTTATACATACGGCTTCGCTTATCTACTTCCGTTTCCACAAACAAAAGACAGGTCGTATCCGGAATATTCTCTATATAGGCGCACATTTCATCTGCCCCTGGTCCGCCTTTAAACCAGCCGCTGTCCTCCATAAGGATCAGACGTCTGTCAGCAAAAAAAGGCATTGTATCGGAAAGGCTGATGATCTCATTTACATTTATTCCCTTTCCTTCATAATAATTATAATTCATGGTATCGCCCTGGGTAATGGCTTCCCGAAGGCGGTTTTTATAGCTTTTTTTTAAAAATGCTTCTTCCCCGAAGAGAAGATATACTTTCTTAAAATCATTATTTTTTATATCCTGGTTCAGGGTCTGCATGTAATTCTTTTTGCTCCTGTTGATTAGTTGGACACCTTATACTCAGGTTCCACACGGATGTGTTTCACTGCCCGTTTGGCAGCTGCATGTATTTCTCCGCGTGGCTCCATTGTAACACACCAGCCGCATAATGTTAAGGCTTGACTTTTGTTCTCATCTGACGTACTCTATTAAATAGTTTTTTTTAGAACTGTTTTGTTTAAAACTTTTTATTTTTCAGAAAGGAGTCTCCTTTATGATCTGTATTACTGATTTCCTTGCACATATCCGGCTGACCATGAAATTGCAGGAACAGATGTTAAAAAATATCTGTGAAACATGGCAGCTGACCATAACAGAAGGAAAGGTTATTTCATTTCTTTATAATAATCCAGGAAAAGATACTGCTGCTGATATCACAGAACTTCGGATGCTCTCCAAAGGAAATGTATCCCAGGCTGTAGAAAGTCTGATCCAGAAAGGTCTGCTAAAGAGGACCGCTGACCAGACTGACCGGCGAAAGATCCATTTATCCCTGCTTCCCCGGACTGCAGACATTACAGCTGCCATCTGTTCCATGCAGGCAAATCTCTACAGCCAGATTTTTTGCGGTCTGTCTGAGGAAGACTTGAAATTTTATGAACAGATCAACCAACGGATCATGGAAAATACGAAAAAAGCGATCAAAGAAAGGACGACAGAAAATGAATTTACAGCAAAAGAAAGATAACAGCTTTCTTGCAACAGAACCTTTGGGGAAACTTTTGCTAAAGCTCTCCCTGCCCACAGTTACAGCCCAGATCATCAACATGCTGTACAATATTGTGGACCGTATCTATATTGGACATATCCCGGAAAACGGAGCACTGGCACTGACTGGTGTAGGCGTGTGCATGCCCCTCATCATGATTGTTTCCGCTTTCGCGGCCCTTGTAGGAAACGGCGGCGCTCCCAGAGCCTCTATTTTTATGGGAAAAGGAGATAAAGAGTCTGCTGAACGCACTCTTGGCAACTGTTTTACCACACAGATCATCGTATCCCTTTTGCTGACCATCATCCTTTTTACCGGAAACAGAAGCTTTCTTATGGCTTTTGGTGCCAGTGAAAATACCATTTCCTACGCTGTTGCCTATATGAATATTTATTCACTGGGAACTATCTTTGTACAGCTGACTTTGGGTATGAACGCTTTTATTACTGCACAGGGATTTGCCAGAACCGGCATGTTGTCTGTTTTAGTAGGCGCTGCCAGCAACATTATGCTGGATCCTGTTTTTATTTTCGTATTTCATATGGGCGTTCGTGGTGCTGCTCTTGCAACGATCATTTCCCAGGCACTTTCCTGCGCATGGGTGTTAAGCTTCCTTACAGGAAAAAAATCGTATCTGAAGATCCGCAGATGCAATATGAAACTGCAGAAAAACATTATCCTTCCAAGCCTTGCACTGGGACTTTCCACTTTTATCATGCAGGCCAGTGAAAGCATTATTTCCGTATGTTTTAACTCTTCACTGCTGAAATACGGTGGAGACCTTGCAGTTGGTGCTATGACCATTTTAACCAGCGCCATGCAGTTCGCTATGCTGCCTCTGCAGGGGCTTGGACAGGGCGCCCAGCCGATCATCAGCTACAACTTTGGCGCAGGTCAGACTAAACGTGTAAAAGAATCCTTTAAACTGCTGTTAAAGATCGACCTTTCCTATTCTACTTTTATGTGGCTTTTAGTCATGCTGTTCCCGGCTGGTTTTGCTTCGATTTTTACCTCCGACCAGGCGCTTTTAACCTTTACTGCTCATGCACTTCGGATCTACATGGCTTCCATCCTGCTGTTCGGCATCCAGATGGCCTGCCAGATGACCTTTACTTCCATTGGAAACGCAAAAGCATCTATCATAGTCGCTGTCACCAGAAAATTTATCCTGCTGCTCCCGTTGATCTACATCATGCCTCACATTTTCACTGCAGATCAGACGTCCGCTGTTTACATGGCAGAACCGATTGCCGATTTTCTGGCCATCTGCTTTACAAGTATTTTGTTCAGGTTTGAATTTAAGAAGGCGTTGGCGAGATAGGGTTGAGGTAATAACAGGGCTTAATTGATAATTCTTTATTTGATCAGATATTTTCTTTTAATACAGAAAACTGCTGCCATATCCCAGGGGTTTTAGTTCCTGGGTGGCAGCAGTTTTTGAATATATGCTTTGTTTTATCTTTCGTGTTATTTTTTTGTTTTATCTTTTGTTTTGTATTTTGCCCTATATTTTGTTCTATATTTTGTTCTGTTACTGATATGTGCAATATGCTGCTATTTTATTTTTTACTGGCTTTTCCATTTTCTTCCAAAATATATTGCAGCAATCCCTGGCAACCTTCTGTCACATCTTTCCAGGTAGCCTCAAAATCCCCTGTATACCACGGATCTGCCACATCTCGGCTACTGCCGGCAAAGGACATCATCTTAAATATTTTTCCCTCCGGATCTCCGCCAGTGATCCGCTTTATATTGCGGATATTCCATTCATCCATACCAATAAGATAATCATACCCATCATAATCCGCCCGGGTCATCTGTCTCGCATGATGCCCCTCACAAGCTATTCCCGCCTGAGCAAGCTTCGCCCGTGTTCCACGATGGACCGGATTGCCGATCTCTTCCGTGGATGTGGCAGCGGATGAGATGTGGAACTGGTCTGAGAGATTGGATTTTTTTACCAGATCTTTCATTACGTATTCTGCCATGGGGGAGCGGCAGATATTGCCGTGGCAAATAAAAAGTATTTTTATCATCTTTTTATATCTCCATTTAAGTCTTGTATTTCTTCTCAAACACTTGATATTTCAGGGTTTTCCGACTTTTGAATTTTCCTTTCTTTTTAAGGTATCTTCTCAAATCTTCTCGTATTTTCTTATGTTTTTCCCTGCAATCTTGGTAAATCCGTTGGTAAAGCAAGCGTCCTTACCAACGGGCTTTTTTAACTATTCGCTATCCGATATACTTCTTCCTTTGCATCATCAAAATTTACATGGGTGTAAGTGTTCAAGGTTACACTGATGTCTGCGTGACCCATGATATACTGCAAGGTTTTTGGATTCATCCCGGATTTTGCCATATTAGAGCAAAAGGTGTGCCTGCATACATGAGGGGTAACTTTCGGCATCTGGATACGGTAAATTTTATTGTATTTCTGAATGATATGCTCCAGATACTTCTCCCAATGAAGGGCAACCATCGGCATATCGTTTTTATCCAGAAACAAAAATCCGGCATATCCTTCCACCATCGGCTCAACCTTTGGCGTCTTTCGGTTGGCAATGATTCTGCGAAAACACGCTGCAACATCTTCTGTCATCGGTACATATCGAATACCTTTGTCTGTTTTCGGTTCTTCGATCACATACTGCATCTGTGCAGTACGCTGTAGCTGATGGTCTACCTTGATACGCATTTCTCCATACTCAATTTCTGAAACTGTCAGCCCACAGAACTCTGAGATACGAAGCCCTGTGTGAAAAAGAATATAGATTGCATCATAGTATCTGCTGAAATGCTTATCTTCCTGAATAAACTTCAGCAAATCTCTCTGCTGCTTTCGGGTAATCGCTTCTCTGGTAACAGAATCATTGACAATGACGGATGCAAGCTCAAATTCAAATGGATTTTTACGAAGCAGGTCATCATCGACTGCCATCTGAAATGCCGGTCTTAGAACTCCCCGGATAGAATGAATGGAACTGTATCCCCGTCCATCAATCTGCTGGAGCTTAATCAACCATGCCTTTGCATCTGACAAACGCACCTTATCAATTCGCAGATTCCCAAAACTCTCTTTTTTCAGCATATTGATGACCGTTTTATATCCGGCAACCGTATTGTGACGAACTCCTGTTTTCAATGAAACATATTTTTCTACCAGTTCCAAAACAGTATAGTTGCCGCCGTTTGTTACGATACGGTCAAACAAATCCGCTTCAATCTGTTTTTCTTTCTCACGCAGGGAAGGCTCCCGCTTCTTCCCTTTTGGCATTGGATCATTCTTGTCCAAACGCCAACTGTATACATTTTTCTCTTTTCCGTCCTCATCAATATAGCGGAACCGATACCTCCCATCTTTACGCTGGTACTCGCCCTCTCGCAAAATCCGATTACGGTTATCTCGTCTTTTCTCACTCATCGTGAACTCTCCTTTCAAAAAAGAGAGCCAGACTTGCGCTCTTATCATAGCACAAATCCAGCTCTCCGCATAGTTATATCATGTGAAATCGGTAAATCTGTCAGCTCTGTTTACACAGCAGTAGCCTGATCCAGATACCTCTCAAATTTCTCACGCTTAATGAGGGCACGATTGCCGTTCATCACATAAAAATCCTCATTGGGATGTGTGTCAATAAGCGTTCTCAATTTTCCTTCGCCGATATGATAATATCTGGCTGCTTCCTCAATGGTAAGCGTATATCTACGCCACACCGGAACATCCGAGTAATTTTTTCCTTCAATATTCATCTTATTATTCGTCATAGGCAGTTATCCTCCATACATGAAAATAGCCAGACAGAGGGTGTCGGCAAC
>USDN01000086.1 GCA_900553515.1 uncultured Blautia sp.
TGCAGAACTGCTCTTTTTGTCTGCTCTGAATCTGATACTTTCCTAATAAATTATATCATAATCCTTTTCCTGTCTACAACCTTTGTGTCTTTATAAAAAAAAACAAAGCGGACAAGTCCGCTTCGAGCTCCCGGAATCCCCCAATCCTCGCAGAGCTTTTTTGTGTAATAGAAAAGTAGTATATTCTGTACTAACTTTCCTATTACACAAAAAAGCCCTGAAAAAGGGCTTAATAAACGAGGAGTGCCCCGGCAGTGGTTTACCGGGGCAATTATTATGAAAAAATTTATGTGTAATGAAGAACATTACAACGTCATAACTTTGTTCTTTCGAACTATTATTATAATAGCAATCAATTATGAACAAAGTATGAATAAACCATGAATCTTCCGTGTATTTGCACAATATTTTTTCTGATATTATCCTGTTTTTTATAAAAATATCACATACGCTTTTTCGCTTCATCGTTTTAAAGCTGTGTATTTTTTATAAAACTCCTCTCTGTCTGAAGATCTGCTGTCAGTTTATGATACTTTTTACAAGATCTATCATTTTTCCCAGGATTCCTTTTACGTCTTCTTTGGTAATCCCAAGACTCTCAAGTTTATCGTATATCTTATTAACCTGAGTTCTGAGATTCTCTTCATCAATGTCTATATTTTTAAATTTATTATAGATCCCTACCAGGGTATCCTTATCTGAATCTGACAAAGAAAATCCTGCCGCTGAAGCAGCTGTATCAAGAGCTGCTGCAATATCAGCATCTGATACGTCAGACTGACCGATGGTATCCTTTGCAGCTATGATAATATCTACAACATTATCCGGATCTGACATAAACTCGCTGATGCCGCTCTGCTCCAGTAATTCCACCGCCTGATCTACTGCTGCGTCTGTCTGTGCATCTGCTGAAACAGCAGCAGGTGCTGTACATGTAAGAACTCCTGCAAGGATCAGTGCGCTTAATTTTTTTATTCTCATTTAAAATACCTCCATTTTCATCTGATAGACATGTTTCTTTTTAACAGGTCACATTATAGCACATAAAATATATCTTTCTGTAAAAATTATGTGAACCCTTTATTCATAAGCTTATATGCCTGTTTTCAATAGGCTCATTCATAAATCTTTTTATATTCGTTCATTATTTTTTCATAACTTAAACATGAAACTCTCACATTTTTCGTATATACTGTGATTATAAAAATAATACAGCCAACATTATTTTTATAATTTTCTTTTTCATATGTTGATCGCCCTGGTGGTGATCAACTCTCCTTACTTTTAAATTTAATAAATCTTAAAAGTAAAAAGCATCCGACCAGCCACCGGATGCTTTTTACTTTTTCTTTTATTTTTCAATTTCCGAAAAGGCATTAGAAAGAGTAGCAAACTGTTCCAGCGTAAGCGCTTCTCCTCTGATATTCAGAGGAAGACCACAGTCTGCGATCGCCTTTTCAATCTGTTCTTTTGTATAATTTAGTTCCTGAGAATTTTTAAGCCCATTTGCCATAGTCTTTCTTCTCTGGTTAAAAGAAGCTCGAATCAAACGGAACATCAGTTTTTCATCCTGAACCTGTACCGGCGGTATCTGATGTCTTCTAAGACGGATTACCGCACTTCCTACCTTTGGCCTGGGCATAAAGCAATTTGGCGGAACATTTGCAACAATCTCCGGATCCGCATAATACTGCACTGCCAGAGACAGCGCCCCATAATCTTTTGATCCGGGTCCGGTCTGCATCCGGTCTGCTACTTCCTTCTGCACCATAACCGTAATAGATTCCACCGGAACATGGCTTTCAAAAAGTCCCATAATGATAGGTGTTGTAATATAATATGGCAGATTGGCAACTACCTTTATGGCTTTTCCATTATTTTTTTCTTCTGCAATCTTCCGTATATCTGTTTTCAGGATATCTCCATGGATCACAGTTACATTATCCCACTCTTTCAAGGTATCCTGAAGAATAGGGATCAGAGCATCATCAATCTCTACTGCCGTCACCTCTCTGGCAGAATCAGCCAGATATTGTGTCATAGTTCCAATACCAGGTCCGATCTCCAGCACAAAATCATCTTTTGTGATCTCAGATTCTCTTATGATTTTTTCCAGAACATGGGTATCGATCAAAAAATTTTGACCAAACCTTTTCTGAAAAACGAATCCATACTTCTGAAGAACTTCAATGGTATATTTGGGATTTCCAAGATAAGGTCTGGTCATAATCTTTACTTCCTTTTTCGTTATTTATTTTTAGTTAAAATCCTTCTCGTACAGAACTACATAACCATCTACATCTGTTCTCTTTTTTGAGATATTGCGGCTCAGTTTACGGATTCCGCCTGTAGATCTGGCAATCGCGTTGTCAATGATGTCTTTTACAGCTCCCACATTCATTGGCTCATCGTCTTTCTGATTTGTACTGATCAGATTATAAAGAGCAACCATGGCTTTCTGATCAATAGCATAACCTCTTTCTCTTGTATAGATCATTGCAAAATTTACAAGTTCGTCATTTGTAAATACCGGAATATTGATCATTGAAGTAAACTTGGAAGCAAATTTCGGGAATCTTGCCATAAGCTTGCGCATTCCGATCTTTTCATCCTCCATGATCACGATCATACCGTCTGTACGGAATTCCATTGCCTTACTCAGCTGGTTTACTGTTTCTTTTTTCAGCTGATTTGCATTTTCAATAACAAGGAAACCGCCTGCCATTTTCTTAACGATAGCCGCTATATTTTTTCCATTGATCTGATCTGCAAATACATAGGCTACCTTGGCAGCCTCCAGATTCAGTTCCTTACAGATTGCAGGGATCAGACCGGAGATCAGCCTTGTTTTCCCGGTCTCCCGGCCACCCATGACAATAATATTGCCGGTTCTGGAAGTTTTGTCTGCCGCCGCTTCCTGTACATCGCATAATGCCTCTACCAGCTGTTCTCTCAGTCCTGGAACCTTGGCAAAATATGTAAACAGCTTTTTCTCACTGTCTGTCAGTTTCTTTTCCCTTGGAATGATATCCATGGCTTCCTGCGGACGGATAGAATCGACAAAACGCTCCAGTTCCTCTTCTTCACTGATACGGCGTTTTTTCTTTTTCGGCTCTGCTTTTCTTACAGGCGCCTCTTCTTCTCTGAAGACAGTTTTTCTTTCCGGATCCGGTCTTTTTATTTTTGCAGTTTTCTTTTCCGGAAGAGGTTTTCGGCTTACAACAGGAAGTTCCTCAAATTCGTCTTCTTCCTCAGGCTCATCATCCTCGTCTTCGTAGAAATCGTCCTCGTCATCCTCATACAGTTCATCATCATCTTCTTCATCTTCATAAAAACTGTCGTCATCTTCGTCAGCTTCATCACCATAGAAGTCGTCTTCATCATCACTGTATTCGTAAAACTCGTCGTCGTTCAGTTCGTCATCCTCATAGGAGTCTTCTCCCCTGATCTCGTCCTCTTCGATTTCCTGTTCTGTCTTTCTTCCCGCCGGACCGTTTAAAAACTCGTCTTCTGCACTCTGAAGATCTTCTTCCGTCATATAGTCTTCATCCAGCACTTCTTCTTCCTGTGCTTTTGGCTGCTCAGAAACTGTATCCTTCGGAATTTCAATTCCCTGAGCTGTTGCAGCAGAAAGAATCATATCTTCAAGATTAAATTCATCAAATTCCGCTTTCCCGTCTTCTGTATCCTTGTCCATATCCGGAAGAGTGATATCCGGCGCTTTTGGAATATCTGCATAAACGTTCTCTGCAAGATTAACGTCCTTCATGGACTCCGGAATCTCAAATTTCTGGAGTTCTTTGATATTATCCGCAAGCTCTTCTTCATCTTCCAGCTTAGATACTTCCTGGGGCTCTTCTGTTTTTTCTTCCGGCTGTTCCTCAGCAGCTTCATCCTCTTGTGCTGATTGACTGTCAGAAGACTCTGTATCTACAGAAAGCTCCTCCGGCTCAAGATCCGGAACATTATGATCCTCTGCTTCTGAAGAGCTGCCTTTGATCATTTCATCCTGGCTCTCATCCTCCTGGATATCCTGCTCTTCTTCTGCAAATTCCTCTTCTGATTCTCTCCTGCTTCCGTTAAAAATATCACGGATGCTTTTGGAGATTTTTTCCTGAAGACTTTCTGCATTATTTACATCCCGCTCATCGATCCGTACACTTTCGATCACCGGGGCATCCTCATCAGCAGCTTCTTCCTGCACAGCCTGAGGATCTGCATTCTGCCCCATCTGCCCTACCGTAGTAAGATTAGGCACAAACTGCTGCTCATACTTCTCTTTTTCTGCTCCAGTAAGCTGACCCATACGATTCTTAAGATCCATGGCCTTCAGTACATAGCGTCCTTCATTAAACCAGAGGATGATATCATTACAAAGCTCCAGGCATTTCTTTGTTTCACCGTTCTGATAATACAGTTTTGCAAGTTCATAGGACCAGCGTTCTGTAAATTCCTTTTCTTTGTAATCTTCCAGAATCCTGATCTGTTCTTCCAGAGACGCATTTTCCGCCTTACTGATCTTATATCTCAGAATATACTGATTACTGTCATTTGGCGCAATTTCCTGAAATTCTTCAAAAAATTCTTCTGCTTCCTGAATATCCTTCATTTTCAGCGAAACCTCGATCAGCCTGTACAGAATATTTTTTCCGATCGGAGCACGATGATATGCCAGAAGGAATATTTCCCGGCTTTGCTCATATCTCTTATTTGCAGCGTAAATCTCACCAACAACACACAAAGTATGGACGTTCTTCACTCTTCTCCAGTCAATACTGTCTACAACATCCATTGCCTCTTTGTATTTTTTCTGGTCTACATAGTGGTTCATCTGATTAAATTTTATACGATATTCTTCTTTATCCAAGATATATTCACCAACTTTCCATAATTAAAAACAGTTTAACATATGCATTTATGCTTGTCAAAGGTAACTGGTATCAGAATTTACCGGGTCGAAAACCTGTCCTTTTATCACCCGGAACACTTTGTTAATGTGAAATTGATTATTTACAAAATCATCCAGTCCTGTGCAGGTGATCATCGTCTGTATGTCATGAATACTGTCCAGAAGACAGGTCTGTCTGCTGCTGTCCAACTCTGAAAGTACATCATCTAAAAGAAGAACAGGTGTATCCTTGATCTTTTTCTTTACCAGATAAATCTCTGAAAGTTTCAAAGACAACGCCGCTGTCCTCTGCTGTCCCTGAGAACCATACTTCCGGATATCTATCCCATTGACTTTGAAACAAAGATCATCTCTGTGAGGACCGGCAGATGTCATTTTCATCCGTACATCTTTTGATCTGTTTTTCTGAAGCACACTTTCAAAGTTATCTGCCTCAGTACTTGGATCATAAATGACTTCCAGAAATTCCTCTCCTCCGGTAAGGTTTTTATGGATCTCATGAATGATCTCATTCAGTTCTTCTACAAAACTTTTTCTTTTTTCTATGATCTTCCGTCCATAGTGGACCATCTGCATATCCCAGATGTCCATAGTATCATTCAGTGCCGGATTTGTATAAATATCTTTCAAAAGTCTGTTCCTCTGATTTACGATATGGTTGTAGCCTGCCAGATCTGACAGATAGATCTGATCCAGCTGGCAAAGCTCCAGATCCATAAATCTTCGTCTCTCCCCGGGACCGTTTTTGATAATATTAAGATCTTCCGGTGAAAAAAAGACAAGATTTACAATTCCAAACAGTTCTCTTGCCTTTTTTACCGGAAGTCCATTAACCGCAGCTCCCTTTGATCTGTTTTTTCTGAGATGCATATCCAGCTTATAGGAAAGTCCGTCTTTTTTTACCATCATCCGGATATGAGCCTCCTCTTCGCCAAACCTTATGACTTCTCTGTCTTTGCTTCCCTTATGGGATTTTGTGGTTCCGCAAAGATATGCAGCCTCCAGAATATTTGTTTTTCCCTGAGCATTATCTCCAAAGAAAATATTTGTTCCCTTATCCAGGTTCAGCTCAAGGCTTTCATAATTTCTGAAATTTTTTAATTGTATAGACTCTATATACATAATTTACCTGGTCACTTTGATCTCATTGCCGTCAAAAGAAATAACATCACCTTCATAAATCTTTCTTCCACGGCGTTCCTCTACTTCATTATTTACTTTAACCAGACCATCCTGAATGGCAAATTTTGCTTCTACTCCATCCTGGACAACACCTGCAAGTTTCAAAGCCTGACCAAGTTTGATAAATTCATCTCTTATCCTGATCTCCAAGATTTTTTCCTCCTATCTGGACTGATTCTGACTGATATTTACAGGCAGGATCAGGTAAGTATAGCTCTCATCCTCATCTCTGATAAAGCATGGAGCTTTCGGGTTCATAAGATACATATTGATATTTTCGTCATCAATGACTTTCAAAGCATCGATCAGGAATTTCGGGTTAAATCCAATGAGGATATCCTTTCCTTCTTTCATGATATCGATCTCTTCATTCATAGATCCCATGGAGGAATCGATCTTCAGTTCCATTTTTCCGTCTCTGATGTCAATAACGATCGGTTTTTTATCACCTTCTCTTACAAGAAGTGTTGCCCTGTCAATACAGTCAAGAAATTCTTTTTTATTGATCGTCAGTTTTGTGTCGTAATCACTGGAAAGCATCTGGTCGATACGGAAATATTCTCCTTCAATCAGTCTGGAAACTACCATAGTCTGATCAAACTCAAACAGAATGTGGTTTTTTGTGAAATATATACTTACCTGATCATCTACTTCACCTGAAAGGATCTTGCTGATCTCACTAAGTGTCTTTCCTGGAACGACAATCTTTTTGTCAGAATATTCTCTCTTAAGAGGCATCCTTCTAATGGATATACGATGGCCATCCAAGGAAACAATTTTCAGACAATTATCCTTTATCTCGAAGAGTTCTCCTGTCATCAGTCTGTTATTTTCATTAACAGCAATTGAAAAAAGAGTCTGACGGATCATTTCTTTCAGAGTAAACTGAGAAAGAGTCAGTGATTCATCTCTTTCAATTACCGGAAGATATGCAAAATCTTCTCCTGATCTTCCCGGAATCGTAAATTTTGCTTTTTCACATGTGATCGTAGCAACATAATTATTGTCAGTATGAATCGTAACATCATTATCTGGAAGACGTCTGATGATTTCATAAAAAATCTTGGCATCAAGTGCGATCATTCCTTTTTCAGTAATCGTTCCGTCAACAATTGTTTCAATACCAAGTTCCATATCATTTGTGGTAAATTTGATCTGGTTTGTAGATGCATCGATCAAAATACATTCCAGAATAGGCATTGTTGTTTTAGAAGGAACAGCTTTCAAAGAAATATTTACGCTTTTTAATAAATTTGATTTAGAACAGATGATCTTCATGTTGTGTATAACTCCCTTTCTGGTTGAAAATGGCCTTTTAAAAAAAATATTATAAGAAATCCGCAATAGCCGTCTTAGGGGCTGTGAATTGTGTGAAAAACTATGAAAAAGCCCTGAAACTCAAGACTTTCAAACTGTATAAAATGGTGTAAAACCCAGGGTAAGGTATGTGGATAAAGTACTTAACCCTGTGGATTGATCTTCTTTTTCAAAGTATCGATGGAATTTTTGATGTTATCATTTGTCAGAATTTCCTTCTCGATCTTTTCAATTCCATGCATAACTGTAGTATGATCCCGGTTTCCAAGATTTTTACCAATGGTTTTTAAAGAAGTATCTATAATATCTCTGCATAAATACATGGCAATCTGTCTTGGCATGACGATTTTGGAACTTCTTTTGTTTCCGCAAAGGTCGGCAACAGTTAAATGGAAGTGTTCTGCTACCACAGAAATAATATATTCCGGTGTGATAACCTTTTGCTGGTCCGGAGAAATGATATCTTTCAGCGCTTTTTCGGCCAGTTCCAGTGTAACTTCCTTTTTTTCAAGTTTGGAACTTGCCATAACTTTGTTAAAGGCTCCTTCCAGCTCACGAATATTGGATTTGATGTTTGTTGCTATGTATTTGATAACTTCTTCACTGATATTATAGCCATCCAGTTCTTCTTTTTTATGAAGGATTGCCATTCTTGTCTCATAATCAGGCAGAGTGATATCTGCGATCAGCCCCCATTCGAATCTGGAACGGAAGCGTTCTTCCAGGATTTCCATATCTTTTGGAGGTTTATCTGAAGAAATGATGATCTGTTTTTTGGCACTGTGAAGACTGTTAAAAGTATGGAAAAATTCCTCCTGTGTAGACTCTTTTCCTATAATAAACTGAATATCATCGACGAGAAGTACGTCAATATTCCTGTATTTTTCACGGAATTTGGACATTGCGGAGTTATTTCCATTACGGATGGTCTCGATCAGTTCATTGGTAAATTCTTCACTTGTTACATAAAGAACCTTGCTGTTTTCATTATTGTCAATAATATAATGAGCAATAGAATGCATAAGATGCGTTTTTCCCAGACCTGCGCCGCCGTAAATAAAGAGAGGATTGTAGGTATCTCCCGGAGATTCGGCAACTGCAAGAGCTGCAGCCTGGGCAAACTTGTTATTGCTTCCTACAATAAAGCTGTCAAATGTATATTTTGGATTCAAATGAGCTTCTTCGCAGCGCTGTTCACGAAGAGATCTGGATTCGGACATATTATAGGAAGGATTTTCTTTTTTCGGTACATTTTCAGGAAGGATAAAGTTGATTTCACAGCTATCCATACCTGTAACCTCACAGATAGTAACCTGAAGAGGCAGCCTGTATTTTTTGTTGACAATATCAAGCAGAACGCTTTGTTCAGAAGGAACAAGAATCGTAACTACATTGTCTTTTACATCATAAACTTTCAAAGGCTTCAGCCATGTGTTGAAGGCAACGTTAGCCACATCATATTCTACTTTCAAAATCTGTAGAATTTCATCCCATTTTTCTATCACTTTATCCATTTTTACTCTCCTGGGTGCTGATTTGCTGGAAATATTATTTATATTAAGTCTGAAAGACATAAATATCCTTTTATATATTATAATAAATAATAGTTTTTCGCAATCCTTATTTCAAGTTTTATAGTTATACACATTTTTCCACATGTGGATAAATAGCAGTCTGTGGAAAAAGACCAACAGGTTTACATAAGATCAGACAAGGTGGATAAATACCCCTGGGGATTGTGTATAACTTTTTCCACGAAAAAAATGCTGTAAAATAAAGGATTTTATAAACATAATGTGTATAAAAAAGTCGAAAAATGTGGATATTTACCAAGGTAAAATAAAAGTTATCCACAAGTTATCCACAAAATGTGTATAACTTTACGTCAACTGTAGATTTCCACATTAGGATGTTGATTGTAAAAACTTTCAAATATTGAGTGTTTCAAAAGTCTTATTTTGCGGAAAAAACTTAATTTCTGCTTGACGAACAGGGGGTTTATGAATATAATTGAAATGATGTTCTATGAGAAAATTTAAAATTGGATAATAGATAAAGGAGGTGCTTTACCTATGAAAATGACATTTCAGCCGAAAAAGAGATCAAGAGCTAAAGTTCACGGATTCAGAGCCCGCATGAGCACAAAGGGCGGCCGTAAAGTATTAGCTGCAAGAAGATTAAAAGGAAGAAAGCAGTTATCAGCGTAAGCTAAGATATAAGACCGCAGTTTTGTGGTCTTTTCTTCTATGCAGGAATAATCCTGCGACATTAATTTTGTAATCAAAGGAGGATTCGATGAAATATTCAGAGTCCTTGAAAAAAAACAGTGATTTTCAGCAGGTTTACAGACATGGAACATCTTATGCAAATCGGTATCTGGTGATGTACGTACTGGAAAATCAGTACATGAAGAATCGTCTGGGAATATCAGTAAGTAAAAAAGTAGGGAA
>USDN01000087.1 GCA_900553515.1 uncultured Blautia sp.
ATTCAATTACCGAGATGAAAGCGCAAACTGTGCATATCTGCACTCATAATAAATACAAATAACAAAACGGTTTTCATTCAATTTCTCCCTATAAAGCTTCTTTCAGGGGTACTAACCATAAAATATTCCGATTGGCAAATTATTTTTTCTGGACAAGCGGTTATATTTATGGCTGTTATTTTGTTGCTGATACAAAACAGCGTAATGGCAGCGACTCTGGGTCTGTTTCTTATAGGACTTGGTAATGGACCGATTTTTCCCAATACTACCCATCTTACTCCCGGATTATACAGTAAAGAACCGGAACGAATATGCGGGGAGGCCGTATGTTCGTTCCGGTTTTTATGTTACAGAAAATTACTGTGTTATGCTAACGGCAGAGAAATCTGAAAAGTAGAACCACCGCCCGGGGTATCCAGTACAGAGATTGTTCCTTTATGAAGTGAAATGATCTCATACGCAATACACAGTCCCAGACCAAAATGCTGCCTGTTATTTCTGGCAGAATCTGCCCGGTAAAAACGCCGGAAAACAGAAGTCTTGGCAGAATCCGGAATACCGGGTCCGTTGTCTTTGACGCGGATAAGAAAGTGCGTTTTGGTCTGTGAAAGGGAAAGAATAATTTTCCCGTTTTCGGGGACATAACTGATGGCATTGTCAAGAAGGATTCCAAGCACCTGACTGATCCTTTCCGGGTCACAGGGACAGGAAGGGATTTCCTCTTCCGGAAGTTCAATGAAAAATTTCATATGGTGGTCCTGCATCAGGGGTTCATACTTTTCGTAGGTATCCAGAAGTAAAGTATCCAGTTCACAGAAAACCGGATGCATTTTCCAGGAATGGTTATCTGCATTTGACAGAGAGAGCATATCATTTATCAGGAGGGACATTCGCGTCCCTTCTTTTTCTATGACTGAAAGAAAATGTTCCTGTTCTTTCGGATCTGCCTTTTTCATGGCAGAGATTCCGGACAGGATTACTGCCAGAGGGGAGCGAAGCTCATGGGAGGCAGCAGCGATAAATTCGGTCTGTTCCTGCCTGCTTTTTTCCAGGGGAGTGATCATTCTTCCGGTAAAGAACCAGGAACAGATACTCAGAGCCAGAATTGCCAGAAAAGCTGCGCCGGAGAATGCAAGTCTCTGTAACAGAATCCTGTGTTTTACAGAATCCAGGGAACACAGGATGATCATACTGACGGTTCCGTGGCTCTTGGGGATCAGAGCAGTGGAAACATAGAAATCTTTCATCTGAAAAAAGATCCGTTTTGTCAGTTTACTGACCGCACCGGGATTGGAAAGATCAAGTGCATAGGAAGTAGCAGAGATTTCTTCTGCCTTCCGGAAAATCGTTTCATCCAGAGAATCCGTCTGTAGTTTTTTCAGATAAAGAGAATTTCCGTTGTCTCTGATATCCATGGAAATATCATAAGTTTTTTCTACCTGCAAAATCCAGTCACTGCTGATGATACTCTGCGTTTCCAGATGAGAGATACAGGAGATGGCGTTGTTCTGAAAGGTATTCCACGCATTCTGGCGTGTGTTGTTTTCTGCGATGAAATTACAGGCAGTTGTCATAATAAAAATGACGATGCCGATGATCAGAGCAGAGAAAAAAGTCATTTGAATATGAAGTCTGCGAAACATGAAATATTTACTCCTTTATGAGATTGTATGGTAATTGTATCATGAAAACCTGTAAATAATCTCTAAAAAAATTCCTGTAACCGAGTATAGAGACAATTTAGAGAAAACTCATGTATAATGAAAGATCAGGAGGATGAAAACAGATGAAAATTTTACTGATAGAGGATGACAGGAAACTGGCAGAGAGCATGAAATTTCAGCTCGAAAAAGAAGGCTATGAGACAGATATCTGCGATGACGGAGAAGAAGGGCTTTATTATATGAAAGAACGAAGCCATGATCTGGTGATCCTGGACCGGATGCTCCCGTCCATGGATGGTATCACTGTCTTGCAGGAAGCCAGAAAGAATCATGTTTCCACACCGGTGATCATGCTGACTGCACTGGGAGAATTACAGGATAAACTGACCGGACTGAAAGGCGGCGCAGATGACTATATGGTGAAGCCGTTTGCCTTCGAAGAACTTCTGGCAAGAATACAGTGCATGGTTCGAAGACCTGGAAGATGGGAGAACACGGCAGTATTATCGCTCGGAGATCTTATTTTTGATCCCGAAAGCGGCAGACTGGAAGGAAACGGAAAGGAATGTACCCTTTCCAAACGGGAAGGAGCACTTCTGGAGCTGATGCTTCGAAACGCTGGTCAGACACTTCCGAGGGAGGTGATCCTCAACCGTGTCTGGGGAGCAGACAGCGAGGTGGAGGATGGAAATCTGGATAATTATATTCATTTTCTGAGGCGAAGATTAAAAAGTGTCAGAAGTACACTGAACCTGAAAACCGTCCGGGGAATTGGATATCGGCTGGAAAATTAGAGAAAGTTTAGAGATTTGCCTGTTACAATCCATTTATCCTGAGAGGGACAGAAAGAAAATAAAAACATGGAGGTATATCCTGATATGAGAAAAATAAAAAGATGGAAACAGGGAATCGCCGTTGCCGGAGTGATCGCACTTACCGGCAGCCTGTTTGCCGGATGTGGCGGTGCAGATGGAAAAAATTCCGGAAGCAAAGGAAAAACAGGAAGCAGCAATCAGGCAGGAAATGCAGATACAGCAGATCTTGTGAATGTAAATACTGACAATTCAGATGGTAAAAAAACAAAAGATGAGAGAACTAAAGCAATGGGACGTTTTCTGGAAAATGATCTTACAGTACCTGAAAACAGCCAGTTTCTGAGAGATGTCAAAGTACTCGACTCAGGTGCATTGCGCATGGTTTATTACAGTACAGCAGATAACTGTTATTATGCAGCAGATTCTGCAGATAATGGAGAAACCTGGACGAATGGAAAAAGTCTGGAAGAACTGTTGAGGCTTAAGGAGAATCTGGGAGAATATATCAGCGTTGTCTCTGCAGCAGCGGATGGAAGTATACTTGTCGGGGCAGATCTGTCTCCTGACAGGGACAATGAAAATGCACAGACAACAGCCGACAGTGGGGAAGAGGATTCTGCGTATGACAACCTGAAAATGGAATTTTTCTATCTTTCCCCTGATGGAAATGTACAGAAAGTTGATACCGGAGATACGCTTCAGTCTTCCTATACATTTCAGGCATGTTTCACAGAGAATGGGACAGTTCTTATCGTAGATCCCGATAATGGCGTAGCAGAGATCAATCCTTCAGATGGAAGTCTGGTGAGAAGATATGAGGAAGGAATCAATGTTGATTTTATCGGAACAGCAGGAAAAATGTTGTTTACCATTCAGGATCAGACTCTTCACGGATATGATCTGGATACTGGAAAACCACTGGACAATATCAGCGCGCTTACAGAGCAGATCCAGTCTGATGAGCAGGATGTCAACTGGACAACAACCAGCAGTTTTCCGCTTATGTTCTTAAAGGGAGATGAGGATAACAGCCTTTTTTATATTGATCATACCGGTGTTTACAGATATGTTCTGGGAGGCAGCACAGTGGAACAGATAATCGATGGTTCCTTGAATTCGCTCAGTTCACCGGATACAGGAACTGTAGCATGGGGACAGGACAGCGATGGAAATTTCTATGTGGGCTGTAATGCAGGCGAGGATATTAGAATTTATTCCTATGTATATTCCAAAGATACCCCAACGACACCGGATACAGAGCTGACAGTTTATTCCCTGAAAGACAGTAACTTCATAAAACAGGCAGCAGTGCTTTTCCAGAAAAAATATCCGGATATTTATGTGAATATTGAGGCGGGAATGTCAGGAGATGATTCCGTCACAGATACGGATGCGCTGAAAGTGCTCAATACAGAGATCATGGCCGGAACAGGACCGGATGTTCTGCTGCTGGATGGAATTTCAGAGGATACCTATATAGAGAGAGGAATGCTGGAGGATTTAAGCGGGGTATTAAAAGACGAAGATATCCTGCTAAATATCAAAGATGCATATACAAAAGAGGATGGAAGCATTTATACCATGCCTGTCAAGTTCGGCATTCCGATGATAGAGGGAAATAAGGATATCATCGCCGGAATTACGGATCTGACAACAGAGGCTGATGCAGCGGAAAGCCAGAAAGACAGCTATGGAAAACTGAAATTTTTCAGCTCTTTTTCCATATCACCGTCCTGGCTGATACAGGGAACCATAGACAATAGTACACCGGCATGGATGAACGAGGACGGAACACTCAAAGAAGATGCACTGAAAGAATATCTGGAGCAGGTAAACAGGATCTGGCAGACTCAGAAGGATGCGATAGAAGAGACAAAGAAAGCTTACCAGATGGGTGATGACTGGGCGAATTCAGATCGTTCCGGATATACAAATATTGCAGGATCGATAACGGATCTGCTTGTAAAAGTCAATACAGTGGCGGCAGGCGGTCTGCTTTCACCGGAGGGTCTGGTGTATCTGGATTCTGCAAAAAAAATAGATCCGGATCTGGATTACAGACTTCTGAACGGACAAAGCGAGAATTGTTTCTATCCAAGGAGCATTGTGGGAATCAGTGCAAAGGCATCTGAAAAAGAAGCGGCAGAGAAGTTCGTAAAGTTCCTGTTTGAAGAGGAATCCCAGAGAGCAAGCAATGATGAAGGACTGGCTGTAAACAGCAAGGTTTATGAAGATATGGCTTACTGGAAAATGGGAAAATCCAGTGGAGATACCATTGGCTCGATCGGAACCTCTTATGATACGGGAGATGGTAATATCAAACAGTTTGTGATGGACGAGATCATTCCGGAAGATGAAGCAATACAGAACATCATGGATCTGGGAAAAACACTTACTGTACCTGCAAAGAGTAATCAGATCATCCGAAGTGCAGTAACGGAATCCGGTGAGAAATACCTCAATGGAGAAACGGGGCTGGATGATGCTGTGAAAGAGATCATGCAGGAAGTAAATCTGTATTTATCTGAATAAGCGGCTGTCTGCTGCTTACCCAACACTGCAAGGTAAGGGAGTTTAAGAGAATGAAGATTAATTTAAAAGAACACTTATCTTTAACAGAGAAACGGAACGCAAAATCAGATTTGCTGTTTAGTCGGAAACGAAATCGCAGAAGATGTGCAGCTTTCAGAAATACAGAAAAAGGTCTGGCTTTTATTCTTCCGAGTTTTGCAGGTGTCTGCATTTTCTGGCTGATCCCGTATGTGGATGTGATCCGCAGATCTTTTTGCGGGGCAGTGAATGGAGAATTTGTGGGGATAGAGAACTACAGGACGATATTTGCAAACAAAGCGTTTCGTCTGGCAGCAGGCAACACACTTCGGTTTTTCGGAGTGTGTGTGCCGCTGCTGGTGGTATTGTCTCTGATCATAGCAGTCCTGCTTGCAGGGCAGAAAAGATTTACGCAGATTCTGAAAAGTTTCTTTCTTCTGCCAATGGCAATCCCTGTAGCATCAGTGGTACTTCTGTGGAGACTGCTGTTTGACGATCAGGGCTTATGGAATCACCTGCTTCATATGTTATCTGTTCAGACGACTGACTGGATGAATACAGGTGCTTCCTTTTATGTACTGGTGATCAGTTATATATGGAGAAATCTTGGATATGATGTAGTGCTCTGGATGGCAGGATTGTCTGCCATTCCGGCGGCACTTTACGAGGCAGCAAAAGTGGACGGGGCAGGGGAGTGGAAATGTTTTACGAAGATCACACTCCCGAATCTGCTCCCGTCCCTTTTTACGATCGTGGTACTTTCTGTACTCAATGCATTTAAGGTTTTCCGTGAGGCATATCTGGTGGCCGGTGATTATCCGCAGGAAAAAATGTATCTGCTTCAGCATCTGTTTAACAACTGGTACAGGGACCTGTCGCTGGATAAGATGTCGGCTGCGGCAGTGGTGACCGGACTGGTGATTTTTCTGCTGATCCTGGGATTGTGGAAAGCCTGGGGGAAAGGCGGGGCAGAATGAGAAAAGTTATGCAGATATTCCGTATCAGGAAGATAGGAAGCCTGCTCCTTGTACTCCTTGCACTGGTGGCAGTATTTCCGGTATTTTTTTCAGTTACAGGATCACTGATGGGGCAGAAGGAATTAAATGATCTTCTGGGGGCGGTACTGACAGCAGACAGTGGATCTGCTTCCGGTCAGGCAGTCAGTTATGTATTCTGGAGAGTACTTCCGCTTTATCCGACGCTGAGATCCTATGTGAAAGTCCTGCTGGATTCTCCGGAGTTTTTTGTGATGTTCTGGAATTCCGTAAAGATTACTGTCGGAGTTCTGGCAGGGCAGATCCTGGTGGGAGTACCGGCAGCGTGGGGATTTGCCAGATATCGTTTTCCGGGAAAAAATCTGCTGTTTATGATCTATGTGGCATTGATGATGATGCCCTTTCAGGTAATGATGCTCAGTAATTATCTGGTTCTGGATCAGATGAAACTTCTGGATCATCTGTGGGGGATTATTCTTCCGGCGGCCTTTTCCACGTTTCCGGTTTTTATCATGTATCGTTTCTTTGAGAGTATTCCGGAGGCACTGATGGAATCTGCGCGGCTGGACGGGGCGGGTGAGCTGCTTATTTTTATCAGAATCGGAATCCCTCTGGGTTCTGCGGGTATCATTTCGGCACTGGTTCTGGGATTTCTGGAATACTGGAATTTGATCGAACAGCCAATGGCATTTCTGAAGACCAAAAGTCTGTGGCCGCTGTCTCTGTACCTTCCACAGATCGATATCTCCCAGACAGGAAAGGCATTTGCGGTATCTGTTCTGGTTCTGATCCCGGCAGTGATCGTTTTTCTGGCAGGGCAGGATTATCTGGAACAAGGGATCATATCCACGGCAATCAAGGAATAGAGCGACAGAAACGAGAGGATTTATCTATGAAGAAAATAAAACTGATAAAAATTCTGGCAGGATTTTTTGCCCTGATGCTTTTGTTTACTTTTCTGTCCAGGGCAGCAGATTCGGTGAATGTAGCACAGGTAGAGACAAAAACAGCTCAGAATCAGGTGATCACGCATGAGGTGACCGGCACAGGTAAAGTGATGGGAACCAGAGAACGGGCAGTTTTTACCCAGGAGGGACAGAAGGTGGAGCAGGTTTATGTGCAGGAAGGACAGAGTGTGAAAAAAGGGGATGCGCTGCTGAAGTTTTCTGTAAAATATCTAAAAAAAACCATAAAGGAAAAACAGGATGCCATAGATGTTCTGCAGGGGAAGATCAATGATCTGATCAGTGCAGAGTCTGTGAATCAGCAGAAGAGAAATAATGAGTTTTCAGATGCACAGGAAAATTATAACAGTGCGGTTTCCGGCGGAAATTACAGTGTGCAGGCGGCACAGAATGAGGCAGCCATAGCCAGACAGAAGCTTCAGGATTATTACGCACAGCGGGATGCGGCGCAGAATGACGTACAGGATAAGATACCGGATGAGAAGAAGTTCAGTGATTCCAGCGAGTTTGATGATCCGGGAAATACAGACGATTTCGGGAATACAGATGATCCGGAGAACTCCGATGATTCCGGAAATACGGATCGCACAGATGGCGAAGGGAATAAAAATACATCAGGAAACGGCGACAATTCGAATGCGCAGGACAATTCTCAGGAGCAGGCATTGATTGATGATATCCGGGCGAAAGAGGAGGCGGTCAATGAAGCCATGCTCAGCCGCAGAAGAGAACTTCAGTCAGCAGAGCAGGCAATCCGGGATACGCAGATCGGTGATGCTTCGGATTCCACGCTGGAGAATACGCAGGCGGAACTTGAGACTGCGCAGAAAGATCTGGAAACGTTGCAGAAAGTGCTGGCACGAAAGGGAAAAGTGAAAGCACCCTGTGATGGTGTGATAAAGAGTCTGAGTGCAGTGACAGGAAGCCAGACAGGAGCGGAAGCTGCGGTTGTCCTTTATGAATCCAAAGGAACCTTTCGGTTTCAGGCAGAGGTCAGCAAAGATGATCTGAAATACATAAAGAGTGGCGGAGAGGTAATTTTAAAAGGTGCGGATGAAAAAGAGATTACAGGAGCGAAAGTGGAGTCTGTGAAAGAGGACAGCAGTAATGAAAATCAGTACATTCTTTCTGTACAGGTACCGGAGGGAACTCTTTCCATAGGAGATACTGCGGAATTTACAATTTCTCAGGATGCAGGTCCTTTTAATGTCTGTGTTCCGCTGAGCGCATTGTATGAGGAAAATGGCAGATACTATGTTTATGTGACAGATACACAGAACACCGTCCTGGGTGAGGTACTGGTAGCGCGAAAAACGTATGTGAATGTGAAAGATAAAAATTCTTCCACTGCTGCGCTGGAGAACGGGGATTTATCAAGTGACCAGAAAATCGTGACTTCCAGTGACAGAGAGATCAGCAGCGGCAGCCGGATCAGGCTGCTGGAGGAATGAGTGTCAGAAGTCAGAGTGCCTTTTTAAGGAAAGCCGGTACTCTGACTGTGTGGCTGATTATTTTCTGTATTTATTTTCTGGGAGTCTATAATTATGTGCAGATCAGAAATGATACAGCAGTATCGGTGTTTCTGTCCGCAGCTTATCCTGACAGGAAAGGAGCAGAAAATATCCTGAAGCAGGAAAGAAAAAGTGAGAAGCCTTATGATGTATGTTTTTATGCAGATGCAGGGTTGAGGGAGATTTCTGCGAAAGAAGGAAACCGGCAGGCACAGGCGATGACTGTGTATCTTAAGGGAAATCCCGCAGGGTATGACTGGCAGGCAGCAGCTCTGACAGAAGGTGATCCGGATGGTTGCGTGATTGATGGTACAACTGCCTGGGAGCTCTTTGGCAATAAGGTTCCGGGTGGTCAGATTCTGTTTCAGGGACGTACTTATACTGTCAGGAAAGTTGCGGACTGGGGGCAGAAAATTCTGGTTTTCGGGGCGGCTTCTGCGGATGATACCGAGACGGAACTTTTTTATAATCGTTTGTTTATCAGAAGGAGAAATGGAGAAACCGAAGAAAGTACAGTGAACGGATTTCTGATGAAATACGGACTTCAGGGAACTGTGGTATCCTCGACTTTACCGAAAAATGCGGGACTGGCGGCATTACTGCTGCTTCCGGCGGTTCTTTCTGGCAGTCTGTGGACGGAAATAAGCAGAGAAAAAAAGAACTATATAGTGAAAGATGTAGAGTACTGGTTCTGCAACCTACTGTACAGTGTAATGGCAGGGACGGTGGTCTGGCTTCTTTTTACACATCTGACCTGGCCGGAGGGATGGATTCCGTCAAGGTGGTCTGACTTTGGGTTCTGGAAAGAAAAGGCGGATCAGGCTGTGGCAGAATTTAAGCTGTATCTGATGCTTCCGAAGACGGTATCCCAGACGGAAGGTATGATTCTTGGCGGGAAAACGATTTGTGCAGGAGGGGGTTCCTGTTTTCTGTATTTGTTGTGGAAAGTATATGAAAAGGGATATGACAGAATCTTCTAAGGCTAAGGTGTTTACAATACTCATAAAGGGCTCCTTTGGGTTATTTTTTAAGATTCGACACCTTAATTTTACCACAAATGGATGCTCTTTTTT
>USDN01000088.1 GCA_900553515.1 uncultured Blautia sp.
GTACTGGTGCCGGCAGAAGAAGAGGCTGAGGCAGCAGGAGAAGAAACAGCAGAATAAAAGAGATAAAATAAGCAAAGAGGAGCCGGTAGAAGGCTCCTCTTTGTTATATACTAGTTGTCTTCTGAAAAAGAAACATGGATACCATTAACTTCAATGTCTCCCTCCATAGGGATGACCAGACATTTCCGTCCGTCTACGATCTTTGTTTCTACCAGTTCTGCACGGTCAGGATCTACATGGATCACAACATCCGGTGTTTTGATCTCCATCCTTCTGGTATTGGTGATATTGGAAGCCATAAGGGCTGTGTTTTCTCCAGCAGTGGCTTCATAACAGGAATCAAAGGTCTCCAGTTTTTCTTCTTCTATACCGCATTCCTCAAACAGACGTTTTACCTCTGGTTTTGTCAGCACAGCTGGTTCCGGAGCGTCTTTCTGGGCCTCCACCCATTCGTTTAATTTTTCGTGGATGTTCATGACAGTATCGTAGGCGCAGTCTTCACCCAGAGTCTCTTCCACAAGCGCGTTGAAGGAATCTCTCTGTCCTCCGGCAGAAAGTGGTGTGACACATCCAAAAAGTTCATCTACAAAGGTGCTGCGCAGCTGTTCTGCATTTTTGGAATAATAAAGAAGTCCATGGATATCGGTACTTCTGTCATTAAATACCGGAAAGAGAAATCCCAGATCAGGCATTTCCACGATCCAGTCCCGGATGCGGTCTTCAATATGATTGGTTTCCGCATTGTAACAGAGCCCTGCTTTGGACAGCTTCACCGGACAGATGCTGCAGAGGATATGGTCGTAGATCTCGTCAGAGGCATCGAACATATCCATACCGTCAGAGGATCTTCCGGGGATGTCATATACTGCATGGATCAGGATAATGTAATAATTTTCTCCATAGTCATATGACTGGATGACCTTATCATAAAATTCTTCTACAATGGCATCATCCTGAAGCTTGCTTCCACGGAGCTTCATAAGGAATTCCTGAGTTCCGCCTTCTTTTTCCTGGTCCAGAGGAAATTCCATATTGATGAGATTTTTTCCAATGGTTCCGGACAGAGTCTTTTTAAAGATTTCAAAGTATTTGAAGCTTTCTTCCTCGGAAAGGGAGAGAAAAGCTTCTTTTAATTTTGTTTTTTTGTTTTTTTCTCCGTCAACATAGCAGCCGCAGATACGGGTAATGGAACATCTGTCAGGAGTAAACTGCTTTTTGATCTCGGATATTTCTTTTTTATTCATAGAGTAAATGTCTCCTTCTTTATGCAGGGTTCAGGAATCTATTATAGCCTGAAATCCTGTCAGGAGCAAGAGGGGGACGTTCAGAGTCTGGAATTATGAAAGGCTTCATTTTTTCGAGAATGATTATGGAAGATAAAGAAAATATCTGTATTTTTTTTATGGAGACTGTTAAAATGGTATTAATGGGCAGGATTGGTCCATGAGGCAAAAGGAGGGGGCAACTAATGAAAAAAAGGACACTGGCAGTTTTTGCCTGTGCAGCAGTCATCAGCAGTACCGGAATATCCGTGGAAGCTGCAGAAACAGAAAACAGAGAAAATGCCAGGATAGGCATTTCTATTTATGATTTTGAAGATGATTATATGACTTTATACCGCACAGAGCTGGTGCGTTATCTTATAGAGGAATTAGGTTTTTGCGAGGAGAATATCCTGGTGGAGGATGCCGAAAATAATCAGGAGATACAGACGGAACAGATCAGTGGGTTTATTGATCATCAGGTGGATGCCATGATCCTGAATCTGGTACATCCGTCCGGTGCTCCGCAGATCACAGACATGTGCAGTGAAGCAGGAATCCCTGTGGTCTATATCAACCGTCAGCCTTACGGAACAGAAATTGACAGATGGGAAGAGGATGAAATCCCGGCAGCTTATGTAGGTGCAGATGCAAGACAGTCCGGCATATATCAGGGGGAAGAGATTGCAGACACGGAAAATCAAGGAGATATCAACGGAGATGGAACGGTTTCTTATGTTATGATACAAGGAGAGCCAGAAAACATAGATACACAGTACAGATCCGCATATTCGGTGAAGGCTCTGGAGGATGCCGGAATAAAAACAAAAGAGCTTCTGGCAGAAAATGGCAACTGGAACAGAGAACAGGGAACGGACATTGCCAGAAAAGCGCTGGAACAGTTTGGAGATGAAATAGAAGTTATATTCTGCAATAATGATGCAATGGCTATGGGAGCTTTAGACGCAGTCAGAGAAGCCGGGAGAAAAGCAGGGGAAGACATCTGCATTATAGGTGTAGATGCGCTTCCGGAGGCGGTACAGAGCGTAATAGACGGTGAGCTTACAGCTACGGTATTTAACGATTATTTTAGCCAGTCTCATACGGCAGCAGATGCTGCGGCCAGATATCTTCAAGATGGGGAAACAGAGTCTGTAACCATGATCGATTATATAAAAGTAACAAAGGATAATGCAGAATCGATTCTTGAAAGGATCAGCTGAGTAATGACCTGAGGATAAAATCCATTTATAAAATTTCAGCCGCATGGTATAATGAAGGTCAGAATTTGGAGGGAATTGAATGGAACTATATAATGTACTTCTGGTAGATGATGAGGCAGATGTGCTTCTTGCCATGAAGAAAAAAATAAACTGGGAAGCTCTTGGATTCTGTCTTGCGGGGACTGCAGAAAATGGACAGGAGGCTCTGGAGATGACAGAGCAGCTTCATATAGATGTAGTAATGACAGATATCAAGATGCCTTATATGGACGGACTGACCCTTTGCCGCAGACTAAAAGAAAATTATCGTAATATGAAGGTAATCATTTATTCCGGATTTGATGATTTTGAATTTGCACGGGAAGCCGTACATCTGGAGGCAGAAGAGTATCTTCTGAAACCTATCAGCGCAAAGGATATGCAGGAGGTTTTTACCAGAGTAAAGAAAAAACTGGATCAGGAGTATAATGAATACAGAAATCTCAGCAGGCTTTCAGAATACTATAGAAAAAGTCTTCCGGCTATGAGAGAGCAGCTTGTCATGGGAATACTGGAGGGACATCTGACAGGAGATCGGGCAAAAGCTATGATGGAAACCTATGAAATAGACCTGGAAGCTCCGTTTTATGCGGTTTCCATGCTTTATGCAGAGGCAGATATAAAAGGGGAGACAGACCGGGCGGCCCGGTTTCTTACGCTGCCTTTAAAGGATATGGTGCAGGATTATCTTCGAGATAAGATACGCTTTTTCAGTACATCTTTTCTTGACCGGGTGATCGTTGTCTTTCTTATGGACAGACCGGAGAGTATGGAACAGGTCCTTTATCATATGGATCAGATATGTAAAATGGGATTTCGTGTTCTGAAAGCTTCTGTAACAGCGGCTGTAAGTCAGATCTGTACACAGACAGATGCTTTGCATACAGCTTATGAAGAAGCAGCAGGCGCTATGGAATATAAGACTATTCTGGGAAGCGGCCAGGTTCTTTATATTAATGACATTGAACCCTGTTCCAGAGAAACAGATCTTGCAGGAGAGTATGATTTCAGAGAATTAGTCCGTGCAGTTAAGCTGGGGGACAGGACTGAGACAGATACAGCTATCTCCCACTTTATGAAAAGCATCAGAAAAGAGACGATTTCTCCAGGACAGTATCAGCTTCTTTTTATGGAACTTTTATCAGAACTGATGAAGATCATACGTGCATATAAACTTCAGCCTGGTCAGATTTTGGGCGAACATGCAGGCTCCTGGCAGGAATTTTATAAATATATTTCTGTGGATGAACTGGAAAACTGGCTCCAGGAGGTGTGCACAAAACTCCGTCATACCCTTCACCATGAAAGAAGGGATTCTACAGCCCGTCTTACAGAACAGGCAAAAGCGTATATCCGGGAACATTATAAGGAAAATGATCTTTCGGCAGACAGTCTTTGCCGATATCTGAATGTCAGTGCAGCCTATTTTTCTACTATTTTTAAAAGGGAGGTAGGAATGAGTTTTGTGGCCTATCTGACGCAGGTACGCCTGGAGCATGCGGTGGAGCTTCTTCGTACCACGGAGGATAAAACCTATATTATTGCAGCCCAGGTAGGATATACAGAACCAAATTATTTCAGTTATGTATTTAAGAAACAATATGGGATATCTCCGTCCAGATACCGGGCAAATATGGTATCCCAGGAGCAGAAAACAGAATAAAAAGGTTGCTATCCTATGGACTATTTGAAAAATAAATGGAATAAGCTGCGTACATATATCAACAGACGGGAACTTCAGTTTATGCTTTCCGTATCCTTTACTCTGGTGGCTCTGGTAGGAATGGTGTTTATCGGCGCTTTTCTTTATCAGAGTTATGGAAGAGCGGCAGAGGAAATGATGTTCAATGATAACCGCCAGCTGATCAATCAGGTGGAGATCAATCTGAATAATTACCTGCGGAATATGATGAGGATTTCCGATGCCATGTACTATAATGTGATCAAGCAGGTAGACATGAAAACGGATGATATCTCACAGGAACTGGATCTTCTTTATGAGGTGAATAAAGACAGCCTGGTAAGTGTCGCCTGTTTTTCGGAAGACGGAGAACTGATCAGTGCTGCTCCGGTAGGCAGTGTGAAGAAAAATGTAGATATCACAGAACAAAACTGGTTTGCCAATGCCAGGGATAAAATGGAAAACCTGCATTTTTCTGAACTGCACGTACAGAATATATTTGAAAACAGTAATGGACGTTATTATTGGGTAGTTTCCCTGAGCCGGGGTGTGGAGCTGACGACAGAAGGAAAAATGTCAGGAGGGATACTTCTGGTAGATATGAACTTCAGTGGGATTCGTCAGATTTTTACCGAGATCAACAGCCGGGGTCTGGGATATGTTTATCTGGTAAACAGTGAGGGAGAGATCATTTATCATCCGAAACAGAATCTGATCTTTTCCAATATGCTCAAAGAGAATAACAAAACAGCCAGTCAGTACGATGATGGAGTCTATGAGGAAACTTTTCAGGGTGAGGAACGTACTGTGATCGTAAAGACAGTAGGATATACCGGATGGAAGATTGTCAGCGTTACACCAAAGAAAGAACTTCTGCAGGATTTCAGCAGCACTAAGCTGATGGCTGTGATCATTATTATCCTGTCAGTGACTTTAATGGTCTTTGCCAATCAGTTTGTTGCAGTGCGTATCGCAAAACCTCTGAAAAAACTGGAAAATTCCCTGCAGGGAATTGGTGTGGACCGGCAGCCGGATATTTATACAGGAGGCTCTGTGGAGATCCAGCATTTAGGTCAGACTATCCGATCTATGGTGGATCAGCTGCAGCGTCTTACAGATGATATTGTCCGGGAGCAGGAGGAAAAGAGAAAAAGTGAACTGGATGCGCTTCAGTCTCAGATCAATCCTCATTTTTTGTATAATACGCTGGATTCTATTATGTGGATGATTGAAAGCGAGCGCTATGAAGATGCAGTAGCTATGGTAGATTCGCTGGGAAAACTTCTTCGTATCAGTCTTTCAAAAGGGAAAAACATCATTACGGTAGGAGATGAACTGAAGCACGCCAGAAGCTATCTGGACATCCAGAAATACAGATATAAAAATAAGTTTACATCCTTTTTTGATATAGAAGAAGGAATTGAAAAATACAGAACCATTAAACTGATCATCCAGCCGCTTTTGGAGAATGCCATTTATTATGGAATGGAGTACATGGACGGAGAAGGAGAGATCCATATCCGTGCATACACAAGTGGTGAAGATCTTTTTATAGAGGTGGAGGATAATGGACTTGGAATGCCTCAGGAGCAGGTGGAAAGACTGCTGACAGAGAATTCTGAAACAAGGAGCAAAGGATCCGGTATCGGTCTTAAAAATGTCCATCAGCGTATCCGACTGTATTTTGGAACAGAGTATGGCCTGGAGATCACAAGCGAGCCGGATGAAAAAACTGTCGTGCGTATCCATCTGCCAAAAACAGAGGAGACTTCTCCGGGAGAAGGAGGAAACATACCATGAAAAAGAAACGGTACCAGTGGCGGATCGGAGGAGTTCTCCTTACGGCGGCAGTGATACTGGGCGGCCTTTATTACTATGGGATCTTTGCACGGCAAAGCGAACGTCCTGCAGTTTATTCTGTGATTCTTTATCAGAATACAAATGATGAGTGGGCTACTTTTGTGGAAGGGACAGAACAGGCTGAGGAGGATCTGGACATTGATGTAAATTATGTTTATCTTGCCAGAGATGATACGGCACAGGAGCAGGCGGCAGCTGTCCGCAGAGAGATCCAGGCTGGTTCTTCCGGGATTCTGCTGGCTCCTGTGGATACTGAAGAAGTACAAAAGGTTCTGGAATCGATGTATTTTACAGTTCCTGTACTGTGTGTGGAAACCGGAGCCGGAGATTCATTTCCTGTACTGCGCACAGATGACAGGGCTATGGGAAAGGCCATGGGAGAAGCGATTCTTGAGGATATGGACAAAAACGGAAGTCAGAGAAAAGTAGTCATCCTGACTGAATATATGGAAAGAGACAGCGTCAGGCTCAGATATGAAGGGCTGAGAGAAGCCCTGGAAAAGGCAGATGACAGTGTGATTATAGAAGAACGGGAACGGATTCATGAAGACTTTGGACTGGGGCGTTTTATCAAATCTGTATTTTATGATGATCCGCCATATCTGGTAACTCTGGATAAATATATGACAGAACAGGCAGCTGCCGCATGGACAGGATACAGACAGGAAAATGAAAAGAAGGAACTTTTCTGCAGGATCTATGGAATTGGAAATACTGCCCGTACAGTAAATGAACTGGATAATGAAAATATTGCAGCTTTGATGTATCAGAATGAATTTAATATGGGATATCAGGGAATTACCTATCTGACACAGAAGCACAGAGAAAAATGGCTGAAGAAAAATACAGCCATCAGTTACAGGATAGTCACAAAGAAATCTTTGTATGAAGATGAAAATGAGAGACTGCTGTTTTCGAATACCTGACAGGGAGGGGGAGATAATGCTGAACAGAAGAATAAAGGCCGTATTTTGGGGATCGATCCTTATTCTTTCATTTTTGGGAGGATGCGGGACAGAGGAAGAAGCCGGCCAGGAAGAACTCAAAAGTCTTAAGATAGGCATAAGCGTTTATGATCAGTATGATACCTTTATGGCAGAAGTTCTCTCTCAGCTGCAGTCTTATGCCAGAGAAAAAGAAAAAGACTGGGGAATTCCGGTTACTCTTGATATTCAGGATGCAGATCAGGATCAGCTTCAGCAGAATAAACAGATGGAAGACTTCATTGAAGAGGGATGCGACCTTGTTTGTATTAACATGGTAGACAGGACAGATGCCTCATCCATTATTGAAAAAGCCAAGAGCAATGATATACCGGTGATCTTTTATAACCGGGAACTGGTAAAGGAGGATCTCGAACGTTGGGAAAAGCTTTATTACGTAGGAGCAGATGCTTTCCAGTCAGGAGAGATGCAGGGTCAGATACTTGTGGAGCAGTGTGAAAAAGATTTTGCAGGCATCGATAAAAATGGTGACGGCATCCTTCAGTATATCATGCTGGAAGGGGAAGCAGGGCATAACGATTCCATGATCCGCAGTATGTCTGTAATCAAAGAGATCACGGACAGTGGCTATGTAGTAGAAAAGCTTGCAGATGAGATCGCCAACTGGAACAGGGATCAGGCTGCCAATAAGATGGCATCATTTATCGATGACTACGGAGACAGGATAGAAGTCATCCTGGCCAATAATGATGATATGGCACTTGGAGCTGTTGATGCTTTGAAAGACCGCGGTATTGCTCCGGGAACAGAGCAATGGCCTGTGATACTTGGAATTGATGGAACAGATGTAGGCAGAAAGGCTGTGGAAAAGGGAGAATTTCTGGGAACTGTACTGAATGATGCCAGAGGACAGGCAAGGGGAATGATAGAACTTGCCTGGTCTATTGTATCAGATAAGCCTTTGGATTCTGAACTGGAGCTCCAGGAGGGAAAATATATAAGACTTCCTTATCAGAAAGTTACTGGTGAGAATCTCAGTGAAATACAGGCCGATCAGGCCAGGTAAACAATGACAGGCGGAGATGCCTGCATAAATCAAAAAAAGGGAGCGTCGGACGGCGCTCCCGTAATACAAGGAAGGTGAAGGTTTTAGCCCTCAATGGCGATATAACCGGTATTTTCTACTTTTTTCGGAACTTTCTTCGGTACGGAAAGTCTCAGGATACCATCTTCATATTTGGCATGGATATCTTCCTGGGTGACATCATCACCTACATAAAAGCTTCTGCTCATAGTGCCGGCATAGCGTTCTCTGCGGATGTAATTTCCTTTCTTATCCTGTTCATCTTTGTCCAGTCCTTTTGCTGCAGATAAGGTAAGGTAGCCGTCTTTCAGCTGAACCTTGATCTCGTCTTTCTTAAATCCCGGAAGATCTACATCAAGTTCATAGCTGTTGTCTTTTTCACGGATATCTGTCTTCATCATATTCTGTGCATGTTTTCCGTACAGAGGATTTTTTTTGCCCCAGAAGTTATCATTGAATCCAAAGTTCATCCAGTCATCATCAAATAAGTTTTCTCCAAAAATACTAGGCATCAACATAAGTCATCGCTCCTTTTCATGACAAACAAATCTATTTTTAAGTCTTTCGACTGTTACTTACTAATCTATTTTAAGGATACCGCCCGAAGCCTCCGGGCAGTATCACGAGTCTTTAACGATCATACATTACCTGACGGAAATGAATCAACTTCTCAATCATTCAATGGTGATATATTTCGGATCGTTGGAAACCGGTTTTGCTTCTTTCTTCGGAACAAACAGTTTCAGGATACCGTGTTTGTACTCGCCCTTGATGTCTTCCTGTGTAACATCTTCACCTACATAGAAGCTTCTCTCGCAGGCTCCTGCGTAACGTTCACGTCTGATGTAACGTCCTGTCTTCTTGTCATCCTCTTCCTCATCAAGGCCTTTAGCTACACTGACTGTCAGATAACCATCTTTCAGTGCTACCTTAACTTCATCTTTCTTGAATCCAGGAACATCAATTAAGTTATTGTGCGAGTAGTCTCGCTGTTTGCACCTAACGCTGTACTGTTTTTCATGTTCTTTTCCTCCTGAAATTTTTTTATAGAAAAAGGCACTCCGTTTTCGGAATGCCTTATATAAAAAATAGGGACACTCTCATTCAAGTATCCCTATAATCTATCAATATATCTGATAGTCCACTATTCACTTTCATTGTCAGGATTTTTTGTGTTCCCCGTATCGAGGTCTAATGCCACAACTACGGTTACTTTCTTCACAAGTATCTTTTCCTTATGATTTTCACAGATTTTATTGAAACTGAAAAATGTCACAAAGTGCGTAAATTCAAGGATTTCTAGGTATCTTTTCTTTGTATCAACACCACAGTCTCCACATG
>USDN01000089.1 GCA_900553515.1 uncultured Blautia sp.
CAAAACTGCTTTTTCGTTTACCCCATCATCGATTCTAACCTAAAGAATTTATATTGTTCTGTCAGGCATCCTCCGCCAGTATGGTTCCTCCGCCAAGTACCGTATCCCCGTCATAAAAGACTGCAGCCTGACCGGGAGTAACGGCTCTCTGAGGCTCCTGGAAGGTAACGCGGATCCGGTCTTCGCCGATCTGTTCGATGGTGGCTGGCTGTTCCGGCTGACGGTAACGGGTCTTTACCTTACACTGGACAGGACCGTCCAGGCGATCCCAGGGGATCAGGTTAATGTCTCCGACCAGACAGGAGGAGGACATAAGGTCATCTTTTCCGCCAAGGATCACCTGATTGTTTTTCAGGGATTTGGCGCAGACGTAAAGAGATTCCGGCGCAGAGATGCCCAGGCCTCTCCGCTGCCCGATAGTATAATGGATATGACCTTTATGGGTTCCCAGAACTTTCCCTTCTTTGTTGACAAAATCTCCGGGTACGGAGGTCTGTCCGGTATATTCCTCAATAAAGGAAGCATAATCGCCGTCAGGGACAAAACAGATATCCTGGCTGTCCGGCTTATCCGCGTTGATGAAGCCTTGTTCCTGGGCTATCTGACGGATTTCTGCCTTGGTATAGGTTCCCAGAGGGAAAAGCGTATGGGCAAGCTGCTCCTGAGTCATGGAGTAAAGGACGTAGCTCTGATCCTTGGTGTGATCCAGCCCTTTTTTCAGAAGATAACGTCCTGTGTCCGGATCCTGCTGAATCTGAGCGTAATGACCGCTGACAATATAGTCTGCGCCCAGTTCCTGCGCCTTTTTGATCAGGGCGTCAAATTTCAGGAAACGATTGCAGTCGATGCAGGGATTGGGAGTACCTCCGTTTAAATAGGTGGCTGCAAATTTATCAATGACACAGTGACGGAACTCTTCATGCATGGGAAATACATAATAGAGGATTCCCAGTCTTGCAGCTACATTTCGCGCATCCTCGGTATCGGAGGGGGTGCAGCAGGAACGGTCTCCCGGCTGGCTGCACTGAGGTTTATCGTAAAGCTTCATGGTAGCTCCGGCACAGTCATACCCTTTCTGGATCATCAGGTATGCTGCCACGCTGGAGTCAACGCCGCCGCTCATGGCAATGATTGCTTTTTTCTGCATGGAATATTCTCCTTATATATTGGGATAGAAATCAAATTCTGAAAAGTCGGAAATTCTTTTCTTTTGCTGTGGCTATGGTATCATTATCAACCTATGATGTCAATATGTAAATTGTCATGTATAAACAGGACATATAAAATTTTATGTGCGGAACGGGTTATTCTGTCAGACTGCTGAAAGTATGCAGGGGTCAAAAGGGTATATGGCAAAAAAACAGGACTGTAATTACAGGAAAATTATGGATTATTTATAGATTTTATAATTATATTAGAAATTATACAAACTCTTATCACAATTATGTTGTATTCTATAAGTGTCTTAAAGGTAATCCACTTTAAGAACCGGCAGCACTTCAATGCCGGAAGAGCTGCCGAACTCTTTCCTTTCCCTAAAAAATAAAAGAAAACAAATAACAGCCGCCCACCCGGCAAGATCGTCGGGAGAGCGGCAGTTTTCTTGTCCGCTTTGTATTTCGTTTTGTTATGGTCTTCGATAGCGGTTAAAACAGGAGTAGATTTCCTGGACTCTTGGCATGGCATAGCCACAGGGAATATAAGAACCGCCGCTGAAAAAATTCAGTCCATTCTGATTCAATTCTTTGATAAGATATTCTGCAATCTCCGGAAGTGTCCGTTTCCCGTCAATGAGGTGTTCCACAGCATATTTCAGCAGCATACTTAAAGAAGCCGTCTGTTCCGTATCCACGATCTGTTCAATATAGCGCAGATCCACTTCCTGTCGTCCTATGGAAAATCCATCCTTTCCATGTATTTTTGTTTTCAGTCTGTCCGGACGGTCAGAATCTCTTCGAGGGGATCTGGGAGCTGCGGTAGCAGCTTTTGTCATGATCCGGCAGCTTTGGGGAAAGTGGAATTCCGGCGCAGAGGTTTCAGGAAGCGGATACTGGCTGCAGAGAGTTTTTACCATGTGGGTAATGTCCAGCGGATGATAACTGTCCATCTGGATCACTGTGTCTGCAATATGGAAAAAGGCGCCGGAGCTTCCGGCAACCAGAATGGTAGAGATCCCAGCTTTGTGGTACAGATCTCCTGCCCGTTCCAGAAACGGAGTGATAGGCTCCTTCTCTCTGGCAATCACCTTCTGCATAAAAGAATCCCGTACCATAAAGTTGGTGGCAGAGGTGTCTTCATCCAGAAGGAATACCTTACTGTCGGCTTCCATGCCCTCAATGATACCGGCAGCCTGGGAAGTACTTCCGCTGGCATCTTCTGTAGAAAAACAGAAGGTGTCTTTTTTGTTTGGGAGATCGTTGATAAAAAGAGAAATATCTACATCTTTGATAAAGCGGCCGTCTTCGGAACGCAGCTTCAGGGCAGTTTCATCTGTGATGACATATTCTCTTCCGTCTCCCGGAATGTGGTTATAAACGCCAAGCTCCAAGGCATTGAGAAGGGTGGATTTGCCGTGATATCCGCCGCCTACGATCAGGGTGATACCCTCCGGAACGCCCATTCCGGTTATCTTTCCCTTATGCGGAAGCTCCATGGTGACCCTCAGGGAGTCCGGGGACAGGAAAGGGACAGAACCCTTCATGGGACGGGAGGAAATCCCGCTTTCTCTGGGGAGAATGGAGCCGTCTGCCACAAAGGCAGCCAGAGAATTTTTTTTCAGCTGCTCCCGGATATATGCCTGATCCTCTGCGAGAAAGATGGCTTCTTCCAGTTTTTTTGCATTCAGGTTTTTATAGATAAAAGACTTTTGTACACAGATTGGGAGAAATTCAAACAGGATTTTTTCCAGCTCTGTGGAGTTGATGGTTCGTCCGTTGGCGGGAAAGCCGATAAAGAAACGGGCGGTGATATCCTTGTCGGTGATCTGGCAGGCGGTACGCTCCAGAACCTCCTGACCGCAGTGGCTGACAGAGATCAGACCGCTTTTTCCGGAGCCTTTTGCACGGAAGGTAAAATGACTGACCTGCTGTTCAAACTGACGGGTGAGAAAGTCACCGAGTGTTGCCCTGGTCAGGGGATTTTTACAGTAGGATTCCGGAAATCCGGCTGTTCTGCGGGGAATTCGGACACTGATATGGGAGGGAGAGGCAAAAGGATCTCCCTGAACATGGTCGATAGATAAAATATAATTGTGGAACTGATATGCTCCCCGCAGAGATTTATAAGCCGGATAGCTTTTTCTGTGGATGGAGCGCAGCAGTTCCTGAAGATCAGCAGATTGCTGCATGGAAATCATACCTCCTTAAAAAAATCATTGCCTTTTATTTTAGTCATTTCCGGGAAAAATAGCAAGGATACGAAAATCAAAAATGGCTTTCCTTGTTTTTTTCTTAAAATTAGATTAAGAATTCTTCTGAAATATAGTATTTTCGACACAATCGGATTATAATGTATGGGAATTCAAAAAATATTTAAGAAAGGCAGAACATAATATGGAACGTAGAAACGCTTGGCTTAGCTATGATGAAAAAGAAGAAAAGGAACTGGAGCAGGTGGCAAAAAGCTACCGCAGCTTCCTTGATGCAGGAAAAACCGAGAGAGAATGTGTCTCAGAGCTGATCAGACAGGCAGAGGCAGCAGGTTATGTATCCCTGGAAGAAAAAATCGCTTCCGGAGAGCAGATTAAGGCAGGAGATAAAATCTACGCAGAAGGAATGAAGAAGATCCTTGCATTTTTCCATGTAGGACAGGAACCTCTGGAAAAAGGAATGAACATCCTGGGCGCTCATATCGATTCCCCGCGTATTGATATCAAGCAGAATCCGCTTTATGAAGATACTGATCTGGCATACCTGGATACACACTACTACGGCGGTGTGAAGAAATATCAGTGGGTAGCCCTTCCTCTTGCAATTCATGGAGTTATCGTGAAAAAAGACGGCACAGTGGTAGAGGTAAATGTGGGAGAAGATGACGAAGATCCGGTTGTATACATTACTGACCTTCTGATCCATCTTGCAGGAAAACAGCTTCAGAAAACAGCTGCTGAAGTTATTGAGGGAGAAAACCTGGATATCCTGATCGGAAGCAGACCGTTAAGCGACCTTCCGGATGATAAGAAAAAAGAAGCAGTAAAAGAAAATATCCTGAAGCTTCTGAAAGAAAAATATGATGTGGAAGAGGAAGACTTCCTTTCTGCAGAACTGGAGATCGTGCCGGCAGGAAAATCCAGAGACTGTGGTCTTGACAGAAGTATGGTGGCAGGTTACGGACAGGATGACCGTGTATGTGCCTATACTTCGTTCCTGGCAATGCTGGAAATGGAAAATCCGAAGCGTACTTCCTGCTGTCTGCTTACTGACAAAGAAGAGATCGGAAGCGTAGGAGCTACCGGAATGCAGTCAAGATTCTTTGAAAACAGTGTGGCAGAACTTCTTGAGGGAATGGGCTGCTATTCAGAAATGACTCTGCGCAGAACTCTCAAAAATTCCTTTATGCTTTCTTCTGACGTAAGCGCAGGCTATGATCCGGCTTATGGAGAGGCTTTTGAGAAAAAGAATGCAGCATATCTGGGAAGAGGCATTGTCCTGAATAAATTCACAGGATCAAGAGGTAAATCCGGTTCTAATGATGCCAATGCAGAGTATGTGGCAAAGATCCGTAAGGTATTTGACGATCATGAGATCGCATTCCAGACAGCTGAGCTTGGAAAGGTAGACGTAGGCGGAGGCGGAACCATTGCCTTTATCTGTGCTCTTTACGGCATGAACGTAATCGACAGCGGTGTAGCTGTACTCAGCATGCATGCTCCATGGGAGGTAACAAGCAAGGCAGATATCTATGAAGCTAAAAAAGCATACAAGGCATTTTTGCTTGATGCATAAATAATGAAGTGTTTTTGTGTTTTCCGTCGTTTTATTAAGTAACATGTATTTGAGGCATCTGGTATAGGATAAAATGAAGCAGACAGCAGAAGGAGAGAGCATGAGTGATACACTGATCAGGGTGGAAGATCTGTGCAAGATCTATAACCCGGGTGAAAATGAGGTTCGGGCTTTGGACCATGTAAATCTTGAAATAGAAAAAGGAGAATTTGTAGCCATCATCGGACAGTCCGGTTCCGGAAAATCCACGTTTATGAATATGCTGGGCTGTCTGGATGTGCCGACTTCCGGAAGATATTTTCTTAATGGGACAGATGTATCTACCATGAAGGACAATCAGCTGTCTGTGGTGCGGAACCGTGAGATCGGATTTATTTTTCAGGGATTTAACCTGATTGCAAATCTGAATGCAATTGAAAATGTGGAGCTTCCTCTGATTTATCGAGGGATCGACCGGAAAACAAGACATAAGCTGGCAGTGGAATCTTTGAAGCTGGTGGGGCTGGAGAAGCGGATGCATCATAAGCCCAATGAAATGTCCGGCGGTCAGCAGCAGAGAGTGGCCATTGCAAGAGCCATTGCAGCGGAGCCTCCGGTGATCCTGGCTGACGAGCCTACAGGGAATCTGGATTCTGCATCCAGCAAAGAGATCCTGGAGATACTGAAAAAAATGCATCGGTCGGGAAAAACAGTGATCCTTATCACACATGACAACGGGATAGCGGCACAGGCCAGACGAGTTGTCAGGATCATGGATGGAAAGATCGAATCAGATACCATCAACGAGAGCTTTGAGCAGGAGGAAGTATTATGAAAAAGCCAAAAAAGAAGCTGATCATTGGAATAGGAGCAGCAGCTGTGGTTATTGGAGGCGGGATTGCGGTTTTTGGAAATGCCGGAAAGCAGGCGGATATGGTTCCAAAAGTAGAAGTAGTGCAGGCGGTAACAGGAGATGTGCAGCAGACTGTGGAGGCCAGCGGTACGGTTGTAAGCGAGGAGGAAAAAACCTATTTTTCTCCTGCCAATGCCAGAGTAGATACGGTTTCTTTTGAGGAAGGACAGACGGTTAAAGCAGGAACCAGTCTGGTGGAGTTTAATGTAAAAGACCTGGAACGGGAACAGAAAAAAGCAGAGCTGAATCTGAAATCCGGAAAACTGGATATGGAAAATACATTAAACAAATCAGATAAAGCAGTCAAAAAGCAAAAAGAGGCTCAGGGAAATGCAGCGTCTTTGAAACAGCAGGTGGAAGATCAGAAGAATTATGTGGCAAGTTTGAAGGCACAGCTTTCCCAGGTGACGGCGGACGCTTCCAGAAGAGCTGCTGCGGAGGCACAGAGACAGGCTGAAGAAGCCAGGAGAGCCCAGGAACAGCAGCAGGCTGCGATCCAGAGGCAGTATGAGGAGGCCGTAAGGATTTATGAAAATGATACGCTTCCAGCTTATCAGAATCGGCTGAACGAGCTGAATATGGCTGCAAATCAGGCTTTGACAGCTTACAATATGGCAGAAAATACATATCAGATGGCATTTACAGAATGGTCTTCTGACCAGAGCCAGGAAAATACGGCGGTCCTTACGCAGGCAGAGGCAGACAGAAGTGCTGCCCAGGTAGCATGGCAAAATGCACAGGCGGCATACGAAGACCAAAAAGCTCAGATGCCCCCGGCTCCGCTCCTTTCTGATTTTACAGGGGCTTCTGATCTGGTCACAGATGGCTCCATGCCGGATTTTGGAGATTCTCCGGCAGCAGGAGGCTCTGTATCAGCAGCTCCGGATACCTCAGGAATTGAGGCAGCGCTGGAGCAGGCAAGCAGCGACCTGGCAGAACTGCAGTCGGAACTTGCCTCCCAGGAAGCCATCGCAGAGGCGGATCCCAACGCAGTGACAGAGGAAGAAAAAGAACGGATGGAGATCACCACGAATCTGTCTGAACTGGATCAGATGACTGCTCAGGAGCTTGTAGAAACTGCCAAAAAAGGGATTAAGGCAGATTTTAATGGAGTTATTACCAAAAAAGCTGTAGTAGAAGGAGCTACCGCTACCCAGGGAATGGAGCTTTTTACTCTGCAGAATACAGATCGGGTAGATGTAGACGTAAATATTTCCAAATATGATTATGATAAGATCCAGGAAGATCAGAAGGCTTCCATCACTCTTGCAGGCAAGACGTATGAGGGAACAGTGACTTCTGTAAGTCATATTGCCACACAGAACGAAAAAGGAGCTTCTTTGATTTCGGCAAGAGTAAGGATCGATCATCCGGATGAAAATGTATTTCTTGGAGTAGATGCGAAGGTGACTATTCAGGCAGCGTCTGCCAATGATGTGGTGATCCTTCCGGCAGAGGTGGTAAATATCGGAAAAGAAGGATCCTTCTGCTATATTCTTGAAAATGGTGTAGTTGCCCGTAAAAATATTGAGACAGGAATATCTTCTGACGAATACGTGGAAGTGATCTCCGGTCTGAAAGAAGGCGACACAGTGATCCGTGACATAGGAGGACTTCAGGAAGGCATGGCAGCAGAGCCGATGGCTTCCGATCCTCTTGCAGCAATGACAGGAGAGGATGCCTGATGAATGGATTTTATGAATATGTAAAAATGGCAGTTCAGAATATCCGGGCAAATAAGGGCAGATCTTTTCTGACCATGCTGGGCATCATCATTGGAATTGCTTCGGTCATTGCCATTGTTTCTATTGGTGAGGGAACCAAAAATCAGATGAACTCAGAGATCAGTGATATTGGCGGAGGGCAGATCTATATTTATGTCAGTGGTGACGGCATGTCAGAAGAGGTCTGGGTTACACCGGAGGATATTCAGGCGATCCGGGACCTGGAGTATGTAGAAGGTGTCAGTGTGGCGGATTCCTACAATGGCGAGACTTTGACCGGAAAAGGAACCTTTGATCTGATGGTTACTGCAGAGGGACCGGACGCAAAAATGATCAACAATGCGGATATGAAGTACGGTACTTATTTTGGCGAACGGGAAGTGGAGGAAGCCAAACCGGTATGCGTGATCTCAGATTCCGATGCCAGAAGACTTTTTGGAACAGATGATGTAGTAGGGATGAGTATTGATATTACCTGTTATGACGTAACAAAAAGCTTTCGCATCATAGGGGTGACTACTCAGAAGGAAAACGGTACTTTTGTCAGCTACACTTACGAAGGAATGCCGGTTAATGTGAATATCCCCTATTCTGCTATGAATGAACTGGTAGGAGATGTGGATTACTTTTATTCCGTGACGATACAGTCAGATACCAGCCGGGATTCCCAGAAAACAGCAAATGAAATCATTCATGTTCTGGAAAAACGACATCAGTGCGCCGGAGATGAATATTTCCAGGTTCAGAATTTCCAGGATGTGATGAAGTCCATGAACCAGATGCTGGGAATGGTAACAGCATTTATTTCCTTTGTTGCAGGGATTTCTTTGCTGGTAGGCGGGATCGGTGTTATGAATATCATGCTGGTGTCTGTAACGGAACGTACCAGGGAGATCGGTATCCGTAAATCCTTAGGAGCCAAAACTTCCTCTATTATGCTGCAGTTTCTGGCGGAGGCAGCAATTCTCACGGTGATCGGCGGTATCATAGGAATTATACTTGGAATTATCGGAGCTTATGGAATCTGCAGTGTGATCAGTGTCAGTATGCAGATGACCATCAGTCCCGGCATCAGTCTGAGCGTGATTCTGTTTGCTACGTTGTTTTCCTGCGCAGTGGGTGTATTCTTTGGAATCTATCCGGCAAGAAAGGCTGCAAAGCTGAGTCCGATCGAAGCTCTGAGAAGGAACTAGGCGGAAGAAAATCAGTCTTTGAAAAAAAGGTGAATTGAAAAAGTAACGTCTGGTTGTAAAAGTAACATCCGGATGAAAGAGAAACTTCTGTTTTCGGGCAGAAAAACGGAAGTTTTTCTTGCCTAAAAGACTTTTTTTGTGTAAACTTTAAGTACAGTTCCGCTTTTTTACGCATGCAAAGCGGAGCAAAGGGAGCTTTTTCTTTTTTTGTGAAAGACAAAGTTCCGTTGCCCGGAAGGATACATATGGGATGTGTGTTCATAGGGGTAAAATTAATGGTGCAAGGATAAGTCAGCGGTTGTAGCTGGCTTATTCTATTTGTTAGGGCAAGGCCCTGTTTTACATTGTGGAGTTTTTCGTTGTTCCGAAAAA
>USDN01000090.1 GCA_900553515.1 uncultured Blautia sp.
TTTTGTAAAGAATGCTTCAGATAAAAGGCGGTTCATACTTCCCTTTTTCGGAAAACAGGTGTATAATTAAAAGCATAAACTGTCCGTAATACGGACGCAAAAAAACAAGACATATAGGGAGGTACAGCGGCATGGATTACAGAGAAGTATATGAGCAGTGGCTTGCAAACCCATACTTCGATGAAGCAACCAAGGAAGAGCTGAAAAACATCGCGGAAGAAGAAAATGAAATAAAAGAACGTTTCTACATGGATCTTGAATTCGGCACAGCAGGTCTGCGCGGAATCATTGGTGCAGGAACAAACCGCATGAATATTTATGTGGTAAGAAGGGCAACTCAGGGACTTGCCAATTATATTGCAAAGGTTGACAAAAAATCTCAGGGAGTGGCAATCGCATACGATTCTCGTAATATGTCTCCGGAATTTGCACAGGAAGCAGCTCTTTGTCTGGCAGCAAATGGAATCAAGGCATATATCTTTGAATCCTTAAGACCTACACCGGAGCTGTCCTTTGCAGTTCGTCATCTGGGATGCATTGCAGGTATCAATGTGACAGCCAGCCACAACCCGCCGGAATATAATGGCTACAAGGTTTACTGGGAGGATGGCGCTCAGATCACTCCGCCTCATGACAGCGGTATCATGGGAGAGGTTAAGGCAATCTCCGACTGGAATACAGTTAAGACTATGGACAAGGCTGAGGCAGAAAAAGCAGGTCTTTATGAAGTGATCGGACAGAACATTGACGATGCTTACATGGAAGAACTGAAAAAACAGGTGATCCACCATGATGCTATTAAGGCAGAAGGCAAAAACCTGAAGATCGTTTATACACCTCTTCACGGAACAGGAAACATTCCTGCAAGAAGAATCCTGAAAGAACTTGGATTTGAAAATGTATATGTTGTAAAAGAGCAGGAACTTCCGGACGGCAATTTCCCAACTGTCAGCTATCCGAACCCGGAGGCAGCAGAAGCATTTGAGCTTGGTCTGAAACTGGCAAAAGAGATCGATGCAGACCTTGTACTTGCTACAGATCCGGATGCAGACCGTCTGGGCGTACGTGTAAAAGATAAAAACGGAGAATATCACGATCTTACCGGAAACATGTCAGGATGCCTTCTTGCAAATTATGAAATCGGTCAGCGCAAGGCTGTAAACGGAAGCCTTCCGGAGGATGGCGCCCTCATTAAGACGATCGTTACCAGCAATCTGGCTGATGCTATCGCAAAAGGATACGGTGTGAACCTGATTGAAGTTCTTACTGGTTTCAAATTTATCGGACAGCAGATCCTTGGATTTGAAAACAGCGGAAAGGGAACATATCTTTTCGGATTTGAGGAGAGCTATGGCTGTCTGATCGGTACATATGCAAGAGATAAAGATGCTATTGTGGCAACTATGGCACTTTGCGAGGCTGCGGCATACTATAAGACTCAGGGCAAGACTCTGTGGGATGCAATGATTGAAATGTATGAGCAGTATGGATATTATAAAGATGATATCAAATCTGTTACTCTGAAAGGTATTGAAGGACTTCAGAAAATCCAGGAGATCATGGATACTCTTCGCCAGAATCCGCCGGCAGAATTTGCCGGATATAAGGTAGTATCTGCAAGAGACTACAAAAAAGACACGATCACAGATCTGGAAACCGGTGAGGTGAGACCGACAGGCCTCCCGAACTCCAATGTTCTTTATTATGATCTGACTGATGATGCATGGGTATGTGTACGTCCTTCCGGTACAGAGCCGAAAGTAAAATTCTACTATGGTGTAAAGGGAACTTCTCTTGAAGATGCAGACCAGAGATCAGCAGTTATGGGCGAGGCAGTCCTTGCTATGGTAAACGCAATGATGTAACAGTGGTGAGATATGGAAGTATTTGATGAATTTATGGAAGTAGTCAGGGCAGTCAGAAAAAACTGCCCCTGGGATAAAGTTCAGACTCATGAAAGCCTGAAACCTTATCTGGTCAATGAAACAAATGAGCTTCTGGAAGGAATCGACCGTCTGAAAAACGAAAATGACAGCGAAAACCTTTGTGAAGAGCTTGGTGATGTGCTGTTTCAGATAGCGCTTCACAGTGTCATTGCCCAGGAGGAAGGTCTTTTTACCATTGAAGATGTGGTTTCGGGAATCTCCTCGAAAATGCAGTTTCGCCATCCGAAAATTTTTGCTCCGGAGGATAAAGAAGCGGTAAAGCTTACCTGGGATGAACTGAAAAAAAGGGAAAAAGAACAAAGATCGAAAACACGCTGAACATGGCATTCCTGCAAGGTTTTTAGCACAAAAAACCTTGACAATCCACAGGAAAAGGTATATAAATAGAAGATAGCGTGTGATCGACAGGAAGCATAACGCGATAATAAAGAAAGAGAGCATTTTATAGGAGGAAACACCATGAATAAAACAGAATTAGTAGCAGCAATGGCGAAAGAGACAAATCTTTCCAGGAAAGATGTAGAAGCAGTTCTGAAATCTTTCACCGATGTTGTAGCATCTGAGCTCAAGAAGGGTGGTAAGATCCAGCTTGTTGGATTTGGTACCTTTGAAGTAAGCGAGAGAGCTGCAAGAGAGGGAAGAAATCCTCATACTGGTGAAACCATGAAAATCGAAGCTTCCAAAGCACCGAAATTCAAAGCAGGTAAAGCTTTAAAAGATCTTGTAAACGATAAATAATAAGAGTGCAAAAGGGGGGACAGTTCTGTTCCCCCTTATTTTATATAATTGGAGGTAACTATGCGTTTAGACAAATATTTAAAGGTATCCCGTCTGATCAAAAGAAGAACTGTGGCAAACGAAGCCTGTGATGCGGGAAGAGTTCTTCTGAACGAAAAACCTGCCCGGGCATCAGCTGCCGTAAAGGCAGGAGATATCATAGAGATCCAGTTTGGGGGAAAGAGCGTTAAGGTTGAAGTTCTGGATGTAAAAGAGACTGTCCGCAAAGAAGATGCAGAAAATATGTTTCGATATCTGTAAAAGGGAAGTCTATTTGCTGTGATCATTTCATAGATTGGTTAGGGAAAGAGATGATGGGAGGAGGACTTTTTTGGAAGAGAAAAAAATGTCACAATCTCATAATCTGACTCTGACAAATCGTCAGGAAGGTACGGTCACAGGTGTCAGGGACATCCAGTCCTTTAATGAAAGTGAGATACTGTTTGCTACAGAAGCCGGAAAAATGTCAATAAAGGGAGAAAGGCTTCATGTAAAACGCCTGAATCTGGAAAAAGGAGAGGCGGATATTGAGGGAGAAGTAAACAGTATTACGTATTTGTCAAAAAGTACAGAAAAGAAAGAAGAATCTCTGCTGAAGCGGATGTTCCGGTGAATTATGAGCGGCTATATGGAATATGAAATGCTCCTGTTTCTTCTGTCGGCAGGAATGGGGGCAGTCCTTTGTCTGTGTTACGAATTTCTGGTTGCTCTGAGAAGTGTCATTCCCCATTCCAAAACTGTGGTGTCGGTGGAGGACATGATCTACTGGACAGCAGCAGGGATCTTTATTTTTATTGTTATCTACAGGACAAATCAGGGAATATTAAGGAGTTTTTTGTTTTTAGGCAATATTTTGGGAGCATGGATATGCAGTTTTACAGCAGGTCCCTTATTTCGTAAAGCGGTCCGGTTTATCTGTGGAATACCTGTGAATTTTGTAAAAAGTTCTATAAAGAGGTTGCTATTTCTTATTAGAAGATGTAATATTTTAGTGTATAAGCACCAGGCTGTGCAAAAAAAGCATTTTTTGGAAAAGAAGAGGATCACTCAGTTTGAAAAAATCAAAAAAAAGAAAAAATAAAAAAAGAATAGCAAATAATTATCTCGGTATGGCTGTGATCTCAATGGTTGTTCTTCTGCTTCTTGCAGGCCTGGCTATGCAGAGCCAGAATCTTCGGAACAGGATTGCCTATTATGATGCACAGGCTGCTGAACTGGAACAGCAGATCCAGGATGAGAAAGAACGGACAGAAGAAATCGATAACCGTAAGGAATACATGCAGACAGATGAGTATGCCGCAGAAGTTGCCAGAGACAGACTGGGACTTGTAAAAGATAATGAGACTGTATTTGAAGAAGAAAAATAACTCGTATTTTGGAAAAAAATTTTTGGATACAGTCGTCGGGGTTTGACAGATATTTTGGAGCCTGTCCCTTATAATGAGCACTTGATGAAGTGTGTAAGGGGGAGGGGAAATATGCAGGAATGGATGATTGCCATGCTCGTGATCAGTATGCTGCTGATCTTGCGGGACATGGCAAAAACTATTTTGGCAGGTCAGATACCAAAAAAGAAGAAGCAGTATGAACTTTGTGAAAATCATCCTCAAAAGGATAAGGTGGTACGGTATGCAGCTTCTTTTCAGAAGCTGGCAGATACTTTTTATGGAATGCCCTATCGGAAAGAGTATCTGAGCAGCGGACAGATTGAAGAAATACTGAGGAATACCAATGAAGATATGTGCAGCAGGTGTTATCATAGAGAAATCTGCTGGGGAGAAAATGCAGAAACTATGAGAAACGGCGGAGAAGCCCTTATCCGCTCTATGGAGGAAGGAGACGAAGAGACGGCAGAGTCGGTCCGCTGCCGTCTGGCGGAGCTGTGCTGTCATTCGGTGCAGTATCTGGAAACGGTCAGAGAAAATTTTCTGAAAGAAAAACAGAATCTTATATGGAGCAACCGAATGATCGAGAACCGTCTGGCTGTGGCACAGCAGCTGACGGAAACAGCAAGAATCATGGGGGCAGTAGCCGAGGACCTTTATGACATTGCTCCTGCGGAGCCTGGTTTTCAGGAGAATTTGAAGAAAATATTAAAAAAAAGACATATTCTTTTGAAAAATACCTGGGTGATGGATAAAGTGGAAGGAAGAAGACAGATGTTCCTTACCATGAAGGCAAAAAACGGACAGTGTGTTTCTGTTACAGAAATCGCCAAAATGCTTTCAGGGCTTTGTGAGTGCGCAATGACATCTGCACAGGACAGCCGCTGCATTGTCAACAGTGAATATCATACCGTCCATTTTGTGGAGGATGTCAGTTATCAGGTTATATATGGTGCATCCAAGCTGACCAGGGAAGAGGAAAAAATCTCTGGTGACAATTATATCTGCAGCCAGGATGAAGGCGGAAGATTCGTTATGTGTCTGTCAGATGGAATGGGATCCGGAGTAGATGCCTGCAGGGAAAGCGAGACAGTAGTAGAGCTTTTGGAACAATTTCTTGAATCTGGTTTTTCTCAGGAGACGGCAGCCCGTATGGTAAATTCCGCACTTGTACTTAAAGGGCGGGAGGGAATGTTTTCTACAGTAGATATCTGTGCTCTGGACCTTTATACGGGAATCTGCAGTTTTTTGAAAGCAGGTGCGGCATCAACTTTTATAAAAAGAGATCATTGGGTGGAAGCAGTTTCCTCAGAGAGTCTTGCGGCAGGACTGATGCAGCAGATCGATTTTGATACGGCTTCCCGTAAACTTTATCATGGAGACTATCTGATCATGATGACGGACGGGGTTTTGGATGCACTGCCCATGGACAGAGAAGAAGAAACCATGAAAGAGATCATTATGGATATCCAGGAGGAAAATCCAAGAGAGATAAGCCGGGGAATTCTGGAACGTGTACTGGGATACAGTGATTATCGGGCAAAAGATGATATGACAGTTCTGGTTGCCGGTATATTGCGCAAATAAAATAAGGCAGGGAGTCACTATGCAGGAACAGATATATGCAAAAGTATGTGCTTTTGCAGAAACAAACAGAATATTTGACAAATGCAGCCTGGTGGTGGCAGGAGTATCCGGAGGCGGAGACTCTATGGCGATGCTGGATCTCTTAAGGCGTATGCAAAAGAAATACGAATATGAACTTCGAGTTGTCCATGTAAATCACGGGATTCGGGGAAAGGAAGCAGAGAGAGATCAGCTGCTTGTAGAAAAAAGCTGTAAAGCTCAGGGAATTCCCTGTCATGTATATTCCTATGACGTCCCGGGGCTTTCTGTTCTCTGGAAGAATGGCCTGGAGGAAACAGGACGAAAGGTGAGAAAAGAGGCTTTTGGCAAAGAGATCGAAAGAACACAGGGAGCAGGTCCGGGACGGAGGGTGATCGCTCTGGCACATAATAAAAATGATCTTGCAGAGACTATGCTCCACCATCTTTGCCGTGGAACAGGTCTGAGAGGACTTTCGCCTATGAAACCGGAAAAAGATGGAGTTGTCCGTCCGGTTTTGTGTTTAGAACGAAAAGAAATTGACGAGTATTTAAAGGAAAGACAGATTATCTGTGCTCTGGACAGTACGAATCTTGAAGATGAATATACCAGAAACCGGATCCGCCATCATCTGATCCCTGTTCTGGAGACCGAGATTAATGAACGTGCAGTAAGCCATATGACAGAGACAGCAGAGCTGATCGGTCAGGCGGAAGAGTATCTGTCAAAAAAGGGAAAGTGTCTGGCGGAAGCAGCACGTACAGAAGAAAAAAGCTTTCTTTTTCTGGATGATTTTTTTGAAAGAGAAGAAATCCTTCAGAAATATGCCATACGGGAGGCGGTGGAACTGCTTACGGGCAATGTCCGTGATCTTTCCATGATTCATGTGAAAAAAGTAATGGATCTGTATGGATCCCGTACAGGAGCAAAAATCAGTCTTCCATTTGGACTGCTGGCAGAAAGAACTTATGAAGGGATCAGGATCGCAATTTCAAAATCTCAGGAGAACCTGGAAAAGAAAGAATATACACTTCCTGTGCCGGGAGTTTTGAAATGTCCGTATGGTTTTTTTGAAACAAAAATATTTCACTGGTCAGATCAGAAGATTTTTGAAAAGACGTATACGAAATGGCTGGATTATGATAAAATAAAATACGATATTTCTGTCCGGACCAGAAGGACCGGGGATTATCTCATTGTAAACGGTGCAGGTCAGAGAAAAAAAATAACCAGATGTATGATCGATGAGAAGATCCCCCGTGAATCCAGAGACAGACTTCCTCTGGCAGCAGTGGGAAGTGAGATTCTGTGGATGGTGGGCGGAAGAATAAATGAAAGGTATAAGATCACATCGGAAACTAAGAATGTGTTAGAAATCAAATACCAAGGAGGAAAATGTAATGAGTGAAAAAATCAAAGTACTTCTCAGTGAAGAGGAAGTGGATTCCAGGATCAGACAGATTGCTGCAGAGATCAGTAAGGATTATGCAGGAAAGGAAATTCACCTGATCTGTGTTCTTAAAGGCGGCGTATTCTTTACCTGCGAACTGGCAAAGAGGATCACAGTGCCGGTATCTCTTGACTTTATGTCTGTTTCCAGCTATGGGGATGACACAAAATCAAGCGGGGTGGTAAGGATCGTGAAAGATCTGGATCAGCCGCTGATCGGCAAGGATGTTTTGATCGTGGAAGATATCATTGATTCAGGAAGAACGCTCAGCTATCTGATCGAGATCCTGAAAGGCCGTAATCCTAACAGTGTACGTCTCTGTACTCTTCTGGACAAACCGGAACGCAGGGTGAAAGATGTAAAGGTGGATTACTGCTGCTTTAATATCCCGGACGAATTTGTTGTGGGATACGGGCTTGATTATGCCCAGAAATATCGCAATCTCCCGTTTATCGGCGTGGTAGAGTTGGACAATGAGTGAAAGGAGATTCAGTAAGTGAGTAAACAGCCAAGCAGAATTGGCCTGTACCTGATTCTGATCGTTCTTCTGGTTTCCGGATATTTTTATCTGAACAATCAGGTTACGAATCAGAGTGATTATACTATAGAGGCACTGGAGCAGGCGGCAGAAAAGGGAAGAGTGTATGATGCAGTGATTTATCAGAACCGGGAAGTACCAACTGGTTCTGTAACAGCAGATGTAGAAGGTGAAGGTCAGAAACGCGTCTATGTAACAGATGTAAAAGAGGCACAGCAGATGCTGGCAGAAAATAATGTTTTTGCCCAGGTAAAAAACGTTCCTCAGCAGAACATGTTTCTTACCACCCTTCTTCCCCTTCTTCTGACAGGTGGTCTGGTGATCTTTTTGTTCATGATGATGAACAGACAGATGTCAGGCGGCGGAAGCAATTCCAAGATGATGAATTTCGGCAAAAGCAGAGCAAGGATGATGCTTCCGGATGACAAAAAAGTAACTTTCCAGAATGTAGCAGGCCTTCAGGAAGAAAAAGAGGATCTGGTAGAGGTAGTGGACTTCTTGAAAGCACCCCAGAAATATACCAGTGTAGGTGCCAGGATCCCGAAAGGTGTGCTTCTTGTGGGTCCTCCGGGAACCGGTAAAACACTTCTGGCAAAGGCAGTGGCAGGAGAGGCGGGAGTTCCGTTCTTTTCGATTTCCGGTTCTGATTTTGTGGAAATGTTTGTAGGTGTGGGAGCATCCCGTGTCCGCGATCTTTTTGAGGAAGGCAAAAGACATGCCCCATGTATTATTTTTATTGATGAGATCGACGCAGTTGCCAGACAGAGAGGTACCGGTATGGGCGGCGGTCATGATGAGCGCGAACAGACACTGAACCAGCTTCTTGTGGAGATGGATGGTTTTGGTGTTAATGAGGGGATCATTGTCATGGCAGCTACCAACCGTGTGGATATCCTGGATCCGGCTATCCTCCGTCCGGGACGTTTTGACCGGAAGGTAGCAGTTGGACGCCCGGATATTAAAGGACGTGAGGAGATCCTTCGTGTCCATGCCAAGGATAAACCTCTGGGAGAAGATGTGGATCTGGCACAGATCGCTCAGACTACAGCCGGATTTACCGG
>USDN01000091.1 GCA_900553515.1 uncultured Blautia sp.
ATCAAGGTTTTAAAGGATTTAGAACAATAAAAAACAGGTAGTTTTTGACACTACCCAAGATATGAAGGAGGAATTCATAATGAAAAAATCAGTTGCTATTACTTTATGTGCTGTTATGACAATGGGTATGGTAGGAACCTGTACATCTGTATTTGCTGCAGAAGAGCCGGATCCAACAACAGATGAGGCTGTTGTTAAGGCTGCAGAAGAGGAATGGGAGATTGCCGTTGTACCTAAGGATTCCACCAATCCGTGGTTTGTACGTATGGATACAGGTGTTAAGGAGTTTGCTGAAAAAACAGGTGTAAACTGCTATCAGATCGATACCGGAACCATTGATGCAACAAAACAGGCTCAGTTGGTAGAGGACCTGATTGCTCAGGACGTTGATGCGATCTGTGTAGTACCGGTTGACATGGAATCTATGGATTCTACTTTGAAAAAAGCAAAAGATGCAGGTATCGTTGTTATTACTCATGAGGGTGCGGATCTGAAAAATGTTGACTATGACATTGAGGCATTCTCCAATGAAGGATACGGAGCATTTATTATGCAGAATCTTGCAGAAGCAATGGGCGAGGAAGGCCTTTACACCACAATGGTTGCTTCACTTACCAATGGTTCCCATAACGAATGGGCAGACGCAGCTGTAGAATATCAGAAAGAAAATTACCCAAATATGACTCTTCTGGAAGAAAATCCGCGAGTTGAGTCAGATGACAATGGCGATACTGCTTACAACGTAGCAAAAGAGCTGATCAAAACTTATCCGGATCTGAAGGGTATCATGGGAACATCTTCTTTTGATGCACCTGGTGTTGCAAGAGCGATCCAGGAGCTTGGTCTGGTAGACAAGTTCTTTACATCCGGTACAGGAATGCCGGCTGACAACGCAGAACTGCTGAAATCAGGCGTTCTGAAATCCCTGACATTGTGGGATCCTGCAAAATCAGGCGCAGCAATGGTTGACCTTGCATGTAAAGTCCTTAATGGCGAAGAGATCGCAGCTCCGGCAAACCTTTATGTAGATGGTTATACAGAGATGAACTTCCGTGAAGGTTCTGAAACTGTACTTGAAGGCCAGGGCTGGATCACGATCGACGCAGAAAACGTAGACGATCTCGGATTCTAAAAAATAAAGGGGATGCTGCAGATACATAAAAGGGGATGCAGCGTCCCCTGCTTTCTAAAATGCCTGTATGGTTCAGGCATGGGAGAGAAGAGAGGAGGAAAGTATGTCTCAGAGTTTATTAAAAGCAGAGCATGTAAAGATCTCTTTTGGAAATGTGCATGCACTTAGAGACGTATCCTTGGAAATTCTTCCCGGTGAGATCCATTGTCTTGCTGGAGAGAACGGATGCGGCAAATCAACGATTATTAAAATTATATCCGGTGTCTATCAGCGGGATGGCGGAACCATTGAATTTGATGGAAAAAAACTGGAAAAAATATCACCTATTGATGCGATCAATATGGGAATCCAGGTAATTTATCAGGATTTTGCCCTGTTTCCTAATCTGACAGTGGCCGAAAACCTTGCGTTAAATACAGAACTTGCATCCCGAAAAAAAACAGTAAGCTGGAAAAACGTACGTAAGATCGCAGAGGAAGCGGTTGCCAAGATCAATTTTGATGTGGATCTGGACGAAAAAGTGGAGAAGCTTTCTGTGGCACAGAAACAGATGGTAGCTATTTCAAGAGCTCTGATGTCCAATGCGCGTTTGATCATCATGGATGAGCCGACCACTGCTCTTACAAAAAAAGAAGTAAATTCTTTATTTAAAATTATTTTGAAATTAAAGGAACAGGGTATTGCAATCCTGTTTATCAGTCATAAACTTAATGAAGTGTTTGAAATTTCTGATCGATTTACCATATTCCGAAATGGAGAAATGGTTGCAACAGGAAGCACCAAAGATCTGGATGATAAAAAATTTACTTACTATATGACAGGAAGAGAATTCAACGACCAGATTTTTGTACCGGAAAATATGTCGGACAAGCCAGTGTTTGAACTGAAAAACCTGACTTTGGAAGGAGCTTTTTCAGACATCAGTTTTTCCCTGCGAAGAGGAGAGATTTTGGGTATTACAGGACTCCTGGATTCCGGACGTACAGAACTGGCGCTTTCTATGTTTGGTCTGAAACCGGCAGATTCCGGACAGATTCTTAAAGAAGGCACACCGATAAAAGTTACCTGTCCGAGAGATGCTATTGAGCAGAAAATAGGTTATGTGCCTGAGGACAGACTTTCAGAAGGTCTTTTCCTTACACAGTCTATCGGTGATAATATCATCATTTCTGAGATTGATAAGCTGAAGAAAAAAAATGGACAGTTTGACCTGAAAAAACGTGACGAAGAGATCAAAAGATGGGTGGCAGAACTGGAGATCAAAACCAAAAATCCGGATAATCCGGCAACGACTCTTTCCGGTGGTAATCAGCAAAGGATCGTTCTGGCTAAATGGCTGGCCTGCAATCTGGATGTTCTGATCCTTAACGGACCTACGGTAGGTGTGGATATTGGTTCGAAACATGATATCCATATGGTGCTTCAGAAACTTGCCAAACAAGGACTTGGAGTGATCATTATTTCTGATGATCTTCCAGAGGTAATCCAGAACTGCAACAGAGTTCTTGTTATCAAAAACGGAAAGCTCAGATCTGAGTATGATACACAGAAAGTCAGTGAACAGATGATCATAGATGATATGATGTAGGAGGCGGGCAGATGAACAAAAAAGTCAAAAAAATATTTCAGTCAAATGAACCTTACATATTCCTTATTATCATTGTGCTGGGAATAGTTGTTCAGATCCGCTCCGGGCAGTTTTTTACCGGGAATAACATTGTTGACCTTTTAAGTGCGATGATCGTTCCGGGTCTGTTTGCCATAGCGGAATTCATGGCGCTGATCTCAGGTGGTATTGATGTATCATTTCCGGCGCTGGCATCCCTTTCTGCATATGCGACAACAAAGATCCTTCTTGATAAAGAGTATGAAGGAAATGTATTCCTGGCATTTTTGATCGCCGTGCTGATCGGTGCGGTTCTGGGTGCGATTAATGGATATTTCATTGGATATCTGAATCTGAACGCCATGATCGTAACTCTTGGTACTTCCAGTATTTTCCAGGGATTTATGCAGGGAACTTTAAGAGCCAATCAGCTTTCTGTGATCCCTCCGGGAATGAAAAAGTTTGGAACAGATTCTTTTATCACAGCTACAAACAAGGTAAACGGTTTAAGCTCCGTACTTCCATATACCTTCCTTATTTTGATCATCGTATGTGCTCTGATGTTTTTTGTACTCCGCTATACGATCTTTGGACGCGGTATTTATGCGATCGGCGGAAATGCCCTCAGTGCTCATACTGCAGGTTTTAATGTAAAACGGACGAAGTTTATCATGTACATCATCATTGGCATGATTGCTTCTATTGGCGGTATCTGCCGAGTGTGCATGATGCAGCAGTGCCATCCTACCAACATGCTTGGAATGGAAATGAATATTATTGCCGGAGTTGTTCTGGGCGGAGTTGCCCTTACCGGCGGTGCAGGTACTCTGACAGGATGTATGCTTGGTACATTCCTGATCATCCTGGTACAGAACTCCATGATCCTTCTGGGAATCCCGACTACCTGGAGTGATGTGTTTGTTGGTCTCGTTATTGTGATCGGTGTATCTCTGACTGCCCTGCAGTCTTCCAGGACCTCCAGAAGTAAAAAGAAAGCAGTAAAGGAGGGGGCATAATGAACAAAGCCAAAAGTATTTACAGAAAAAATCCAGAGGTAAGCAGGCTTTTAATGATCATGGTCCTCTGGCTGATATTTATGATGTTTACTCAGGCAGAAAAGTTTTTTACAGGAAGAAACTTTCTGACGATGGCAGGTCAGTTTCCGGAATATGGACTGATGGCTCTGGGCGGTATGCTCTGTATGATTACCGGCGGAATCGATCTTGCTGTAGTTGGAACAGCAAACATGGCGTCTATCCTCAGTGTATATACCATGATTCATTTCTTCGGAGAAGATGGAACTATGCCGATGGCTTTTTCAGTGGTAATATTCCTGATTGCTATCTTAACTGGTGTTGTGGTAGGAAGTGTAAATGCGTTTCTTATTTCAAAACTGGGAGTACCGCCCATCCTTGCTACGCTGGGTGTGAATGAGCTCCTTACCGGTTTATGTATTGTTGTTACCAATGGATCAGCAGTTTCTTCTTTCCCAAAACAGTACTGCGATTTCTTTTCCGGTAATTTCCTGGGATTTATCCCCAGAAGACTGATCGTATTTATCGTTGTTGCTTTTATTATCTGGCTTATGCTGGAAAAGAGTACCTATGGAACAAAACTTCGTCTTTATGGAACCAATGCGCATGTTGCAAAGTTTTCGGGTATTAACACAACAGGTCTTCTGTTCCGTACCTATATCACATCTTCTGTCTGTGCGGCACTGGGTGGTCTGATGATGCTTGCGACCTATTCCTCTGCAAGAGCAGATTATGGAAGCAATTATACGATGCAGGCGATTCTTCTGATCGTTCTTGGCGGTGTCAGCCCAAATGGAGGAAAAGGAAAGATTTCCGGAGTGCTTACAGCAATCGTCCTTCTGAAAATGATCGAAGCCGGTATCAACCGTTTCAGAAGTGTATCCACTTATTATGTAACACTGATCTGGGGCGCAGTTCTGATCCTGGCACTTGTGATTGATTATTTCAGCCAGAAGCCAAAGAAAGCAAAATAATCAGAGAGGAGAAGACTTATGGCAAAAAAAGTTTTATTTGCAGGTGAATCCTGGATGGCGGTCCAGACAGAAACAAAGGGATTTAACAGCTTTTCGGCAGCAAAATATGAAACAGGACTTGGCTGGATTGATAAAGCTATTGAAAAAGCCGGATATGAACTCACTTATATGCCGAATCACATTGCAAATGACAGCTTCCCCTTTACCCTGGAAGAACTGCAGGAATATGACTGTATAGTCCTGTCAGATATTGGCGCAGATACGCTGCTTATTCCCTCCGAAACTTTTTCTTCCGGAAAAATGTTTCCCAATCGCTGTCAGCTGCTGAAGGAATATGTCCTTCAGGGCGGAGCGCTTCTGATGTTTGGCGGTTATATGACATTTAACGGAATCGGCGGACAGGGAAAATGGTGGGCAACACCAGTACAGGATGTACTTCCGGTACAGCTCCTCCCTTATGATGACAGAATGGAACATTGTGAAGGGGTTGCCCCGGAAACAATTCTGGCGGAACATCCGGTTCTGGATGGAATCCAGGGAGAATGGCCGCGGCTTCTGGGATATAATAAAAGTACTGTAAAGCCGGAAGCGGAACTGATCGCGTCTATCTGCGGAGATCCTTTTATCGCAGTAGGTCAGTATGGAAAAGGAAGATCAGCAGTATTTTCCAGTGACTGTTCTCCTCATTGGGCTCCATTGGAGTTCTGCCAGTGGGAAGGGTACAACCGTCTTTTTAAGAATCTGCTGGACTATCTTACAGAATAGAAATACAAAAAGGATATAAAAATAAGAGATCAGGAGGTAATGTGATGAAAACCATAAAAGACAAACAGATTCTTGTAGGCGCGGACTTTGCAGGATATCCTTTGAAAGAGGCTGTTGTGGCTCATCTGAAAGAGTATGGATGGACTGTAACGGATGTAGGAGTGCGCTCTCCGGAAGATGATGATACAGATTTAATGTTCCATCGGATCGGACTTCGAGTAGGTTCTATGATCTCAGAAGGTGAATTTGAGCGTGCGCTGATCTTTTGTGGAACCGGAATGGGAATCCACATTGCGGCAAGCAAGTGTCCAGGTGTATTTTCAGGAGTGGTAGAAAGTGTTCCGGCAGCTCTTCGTGCTATTACAGGAAATGGAGTAAATGTTCTTGCTATGGGTGCATTTTATGTAGCTCCTCAGATGGGCTGTGATATTGCAGATGCTTATCTGACCCATAATCTGGGAGACGGATATGAATACTGGCCAAATTTTTATGAATTCCATAAGCTTGCCTGTGATGAGCTGAATGCCTTTGATTATGAAAAATATAAAGCGAACGGATTTAAACTGGAACATCTGGGAGATTATCCTTTAGAGCTTATGAGCCGTCCTGACATTTTTGACAAAAAATAACAGAATTGTTGTAACAGTTGGAAAAATCCTTGACAAAGGGTTGCCTCCTATGTATAATTGACTAAGTGTGAATAGGAGATAATTATGCAGATTCATTTATCAGATGTTACATCCTGTGAGGGAAAAACCATACAGGTCAGCGCAGAGCTGGAACTTGAAAAAATAGAATTTCAGCTTGGGCAGTTCCCTGTACTGGAGAAAAAACCGGTAGAACTGACCATTACCAATACTGGCAATAAGGTTCTTGAGCTTAAAGGCAGCACTACAGTGACTGTTGAGATGCCCTGTGACCGTTGTCTTGAGCAGGTGGCAGTGGAGATACCGTGCCATATTGAGCGAAAGCTGGATATGAAGCTTACAGATGAAGAAAGAGTTAATGATCTGGATGAGAGCAACTATCTCACAGGAATGGACCTGGATGTGGACCGGTTGGTCTATCTTGAGGTACTGATGAGCTGGCCTTTGAAGGTACTCTGCAGAGAAGACTGCAAAGGCATCTGCAGCCAGTGTGGGAAAAACCTCAACGACGGTCCCTGCGGATGTGCAGAGGAGCCGAAGGATCCCCGCATGGCAGCTATCAGTGATATATTTAGTAAATTTAAGGAGGTGTAACCTATGTCCATATGTCCAAAGAACAAAACATCTAAAGCTAGACGTGATAAAAGACGTGCAAACTGGAAGATGAGTGCTCCGAACCTGGTAAAATGCAGCAAGTGTGGTGCCCTGATGATGCCTCACAGAGTATGCAAGGCTTGCGGAAGCTACAATAAGAAAGAAATCGTTAAAGTTGAAGACTAATGAAACGTAAAAAACAGAATCCTGTAAAGGGTTCTGTTTTTTTGTGTTTCGTGAAGATGCGGCCACCTGATTTTAAACACAGATTTCCCTTTTTGTTCTGTATAATAAAATTAACATCTGAACAGATGAGATATGTTTTGCAGAGGGAAGGGAGGAAAATAAGTGAAGAAAAATATGAATACATCAGAAAATTCCGGGATACCGGAATTTATCTGCGTTTTGGACAGAAGTCTGTCTATGTATGGGCGGGAAAAAATAATTATCCAGTCTTTTAACAGATGGCTGGAGGAGCAGCAGAAAAACAGTGGAGAGGCACTGGTGACAGTGGCGCTCTGTAATGACAAATGCGAGCTTCTGTACAGTCGGATGCCAATACAGTATGTAAGACAGATGGATAGCTTTTCCTATTATGTAAAGGGACATACTGCCTGTCTGGATGCTGTGGATGAAATATTGAGTCTGATCTGCAGTTTTCGACAGGAAAATGGCACAGACAGATCCCGGGTCCTGTTCTTTATGGTGACAGACGGTCTGGATAATGCCAGTATTCGAGTGGAAAGAAACGAGCTTGAAAAAAGAATGGAATCTCTTTATGCCAAGGGTTGGGAAATACTCATTGGGGGAAAGGATATTGATTTGGAATTCCGAGAGGCATCCGATATGTTTTTAGAAATGCGAAGGTCATAAAACAAATCTGCAAAACGATCTGTTATGATGGAATTATAAAATAATCGACAGGAGGTTTTGGTAATGAAAAATAACAAAGTGAAAAAAATACTGTGTGGATTGTGTTCTATGATTCTTTTGGGCGGCAGCTGGCAGACAGTTCCGGTTATGGCAGATATGGGGAACGGAAGCTTTGTGGCGGTTAATGATTCCGTTGCAGTAGACAGTATCACGGTCAATGGTGTTACGGTAGAAGCATTATATCGGCCTTATGATTCCAGTTGTGACACAGATACTACTTATTCCTGTGCGGCTCTTGTGAAAAGATTTTATGAGCAGGTTTACGGAAAAAACGTGTATGGATTGGAGAGGATTGATTCTGTTCCCCTTATGGACGGAGGACAGTTTGTCCAGACTACAGAACCGAAGGTGGGAGATATCCTGAGAGACAATCATTCTGTTCATTGGGCAATCGTGAAGGAGATATCCGGAAATACCATTACATTGATTCAGCAGAACGCCTGGAACAGGGCCTATACGAATGCCTGGGTGGGAGCAACAGTAGAAAAGGGCGATTCCAGATACTCTTTTTTCACCTGGGACGGAAATGCAGGAGAGATCCAGAGTGTACCGGCGGCAAGTTTTACTGTAAATTATGAAGCACCACAGATTTACAATACAACAGCAGTGGTTTCCGCCAAGATAGATAATCCTTATAGAAATACCGTTTATCAGGTGGGATGTCACATTTGGGATGCAGGAGATAATCTTCTTGTAAGGCATGTGGAGGATTGTGTGCGAAACGAAAGCCGTTTTAATATGTGGTATGATATTCAGGGAGAAATTGGTCTGTCTCTTACTCCTGGAACTTCCTATAAATATCAGTTCTTTATTATTTATGAGGGGCAGGAATATCCGGGAGAGATCCAGAGCTTTACCACAGCAGGATGAACACATGGAGGCGGCGGCCATAGTTTCTGAATGGATGTGTTCCTGAAGAAAGAAATATTACAGGTCAGCGGTGAGGAATAAATATTTTTCGCAATAAAATAAGCAGATTTTATGCAGAAT
>USDN01000092.1 GCA_900553515.1 uncultured Blautia sp.
TAAGTCTATCTTACATCAGTTTGAAGGTTTACACAAACTTTGGGATACTCCCTAAAATAACGGCTATCTTTTGGCAGAACATTCAACTATAGTTAAAGTAAAATACTCCAACTTCAACTTTTCGATTTGATCTGGCATCTCTGCTGTATGATCTCAGACCAGGGCATCAGCTCTTCTATACCTTCGGGCTCATTTTTGTAGTCCGGCATATAGAGCAGTACCGTCTCCAGATATGCATAGATGTTCAGATCGTTGAGTTTTGCAGTTTCCACTAAACTGTAAATGATGGAACTGGCCCGGGCGCCTTTTACGGTATCATGGAACAGAAAGTTTTTCCGCCCTACCGCATAGGGGCGGGCGATATTTTCTGCGATATTATTCGATATGGAGCACCGCCCATCCAACAGGTAGTTTTCCATATATGGCTTCTGGTTTTTTGCATAGGTCACTGCTTTGCCCAGACGGCTCCCGCCTACTGGGTTTACTGTTTCAAGCCATGACCAGTAAGCCTCCCATACGGCAGGCTCAGTCTCAAGGCGCTTGGCTTTCCGTGTGTCGGCATCCAGATCCGCATACTCCTTTTCCAGTTTGAATAACTGGTTGCAGTAATCGAAACCGATCTCTGCCGGAGTCTTATCTGGGGTTTCCTTCGATTTCCCGGGAAGCGCTTCATGCCAGTACCGTCTCATGTGGGCAAGGCAGCCGCAGCGGATGACATCCTTCAGCTTATTATAACCTCCAAAACCATCGCAGGTAAGGTATCCTGAAAATCCTTTCAGGAATTCTTCCGCATGATATCCTCCTCGGCTTGGCTGGTAATCATACAGACGGATCGGCGGCAGCCCATCATTTCCGGAACCATACAGCCACATATAGGACTTGGATTGTGCCGATTTCCCTTCTTCTTTCAGCACCTGGCAGGGCGTTTCATCCGCATGGATAATGTCCCTCTCCAGCAGATGTTTCTGAAGCAGTTTATATACCGGCTCCATATAGCCCATACCGCATTTGATGACCCAGTTTGCCAGGGTCGCCCGCGGCAGCTTTACGCCCAGTTGTTTCCAATCCGCCTCCTGGCGGTAAAGAGGGATACTGTTCACGTATTTCTGGTACATCACATAAGCGACCGTGGAGGGGGAGGCAAGGCTGTGTTTGAGCAGGGGGCTTGGTGTTTCTGCCTGAATGATCACAAAAGCGCCGTCTTTCTTACACTCCGGACAGCCAAGCACTTCCTGGACATACTGGATCCGTTCCACTTTTGCGCGAGTGATCCGCAGTTCCTCGCGGACAACCTTTTTCCCGATGACTTCCATCGGGGTATTACAGTATGGGCAGTTCCTGTCCTCATCCGACACCGTGCAGGGGACTTCGATCACAGGAAGCCCTGCCAGGATCTCTTCCCTGGTGGCCTTTGGTTTCTTTGGCTGACGGTTATAACCGCTGACCGCCTCTTCAAGAGCGGGTTCCGGGACAGAAGGATCTGCAGCGGCTTCTGCCTCATTGAACAGATCCTTCTGTCCGGGGAATACATCCTTTTTTGTTTTTTCACTGGATGATGCGAACAGCTTTTTCTTCAGATACTCGACCGTTTCCTTGAGGTTTGCGATCGTCTGGTTCAGCTGTGCAGTCTGCTCCTCATGGCTTTTTGCCATCTGCTCGATCGTCAGACGCTGGCTGTCAACCAGCTGGCGCAGGGATTCAATTGTCTCTTTCTGAAGCGGTAGGAGTGCTTCCATTTCTGACTGCGGCATAGGGACCCACCTTTCTTTTCGCTGTTTCCTATTATACCGGAAATCCTGCGGAAAAGCGAATTTCCAGCTGTACGGTCACCGTCATTTTGACGGAAGAGAAATGTGGAAAACATACAGCTTTGGCAGGATATCACCTATGAAAAATGTTGTGTTTTCCACATACAAACGGTCATTCAAGGAAAATGGGGGCAGTTATCCTCCCGATATCCTGGCAGTTCCATTGTCATGTGGATAAGTCATTGGCAGTGTTTTCCCTGCCCGATAAGAGTAAGAAAAATTTTCTCCCTTTTGCACAAAGGCCAGAAATCCTTCCTTCCGGCAGGCCGGATTGCCTTGGGCTGGTCGATAGACAGCCCTTCTAACAGCCAACGGTATTCCTGACGGGTAAGGTTCCTTACTTCAGAAGAATCCCGGGGCCATTGGAATCGCCCATTATCTAAACGTTTATAATAGAGGCAGAATCCATCTTTTTCAAAGTGCAGCGCTTTGATCCGGTCGCAGCGTCTTCCGCAGAAAAGGAACAGGGAATTACTGTAGGGGTCCAATTCATAGGTGTCCCGAACGATTGCCATCAATCCATCGATGCTCTTGCGCATGTCGGTGTAGCCGCATTATCCACACATAAAGATAATGCGGCTTATAAACATGAAATTTTTATCCTCATCTTTTTACTAAAAGCTTTATTTTAGGCATTCTTATAACAAAAGATGAGGATAAAAAAGTTATCTCAGCCCACAGATGCGAGCAAGTTCATCCTCATTTTCTTCCCATTCCGGAGTCTCGCCTGGAATTGTAGAATTAGCAGTATTCATTGCTTCTCCAAGCATTTCAATGGATGGAGTCGCATAAATCCTGGTTGTTTCAGTAGATGAATGTCCAAGAATTACAGATATCATCTCCAGTTCAACACCGTTTCGGTATAAACCAGTTGCCCTGGTACGCCGGAACATATGGCAATGCAGATGCTTCGGGAGATCTGGGTGTTCTGACCTGATCATATCTGCATACTTATTGATGATTCTCGAGACATTTCCAGGGGACATTGGAGCAATACATCCTTTGATTTTCGTATAGAATAAGGGCTGGTCCGGAAGCATTTCCGGATGAAACTGTCTTAAATACTTTTTTAAATGAGATACTGTTGCATCTGTAATGGATACGGAACGTTCCTTATCACCTTTTCCATGTATGTGAATGCTTGGAACGGATGTAAGTTTCAGGGATGATATCTTAAGTTCCAGAAGCTCTGCTATGCGAATCGCTGTATCATACAGGAGAATCATGATCATTCTGTCACGGTTTCCTTTTTGCGTATCTGGGGGAGCTGCAAGCAGGGCTTTTATATCCTTATCCTGAATGATCTGTTTTTCTTTTTTAGTTTCCTTTATAAAGGGTACGTGAGATGCAGATAACGCTATCGACTGAAGAGAAATATCCATATCAGCCGCATACCACAAATAAGCCCGTAGTGCTACAAGCCGGTTGTTGCAGGTAGAAGCTTCGCATCCCTGGTTGTTCAGATACCCCAGATAATCCAGCATAAGTTCACTGGTACAATCAGTAAACAGAAACTTTTTTATGGATATTTTCCGTACATTTGTAATATATCTCCGGAATACCGTGAGTCCATCACGATAGGTTTCTATTGTATGTATACTCCTTACAGCCTGACAGGGAAGGTAATGGCTAAAAAAATCATTTGTTTTCGAGAAAAAAAGCTGGCAGTTCAAAGTCCTATTTTTCATCGGTCACCTCCGGTATTACGAAGGCCGCAGACTGGTCTTTTTGCCTGATGATGGAAAAGGCTTCTTCCACCTGGTGATAATAATAAAAAGTATCATCCGGACTGGAATGCCCAAGATATTTACTTAGATAAGGCATCATGTTATCCAGTTTCACACCAGTTTTCATCCATTCGTTCATTCTCAGCACCACAAACGTATGACGCAGAGAATGCACGGTTGGCTGGAAAACCCCTTTTCTTGCATAAGGTGTCTGGCCCCACGCCAGGCGGAAACGCTTCCCGATGGAAGCAACCTGCAGTACTTTTGCCGGATCGGAGGCAGGAAAAAACCATTCTGACCTTATTTTATATTTGACTGTCATGATCTTTAGATAGTCACAGCATAGCTGCCGCAGATCATCCGGCAGATAGACCAAACGGTCATTGTGTCCTTTTGACTGATAGATCCTTAGCACACCGTTTTCCAGATCGACCATGTCCAGCCGCAGTTTTCTGGCTTCTGATGCTCTAAGTCCACAGCAGAACAGCATACGGAACAGAATCCTGTATTCCAGGGCAAGCCTGTGAAAAGTTTCTGCATTTACGGCAGGCTGGTAACTGTCAATCTCCCGAAATAAAGACTGTATTTCTTCAATGCTTAAAACATATGCGATATGGCTGCTTTTATGGCTGTAGTTTCTCGGGACATAGCACTGGATCCCATATGCCTGCATATATAGGCTTAGCTGTCGGAGAATGGAGATTCTTCCTGCAAGAGTAACTTTTGTTTCTGTTTTACGCAGAGTCCCCCATTTTTCAGCCAGTTCTTTGGTTATCACAGGAGTTTTGATCAGTTCCTGATTGCAGAATTCATCAAATTTGTGAAGCCTCCATTCTGCATGCTCATACTGGAAACCTGCGTTTCTTTTTTCGGTGATCAGGTTTTCGATAAATGGTGCAAAACAGCTGGTGAAGGGATAGCATCTTGACATCATTCATCTCCTCCTTCCAGAAGAAGACCGTACTGTGTGAGGGACAGCGGACACAGACGCATCCGTTCTCCATCGAAAGAAAGATATTTCATAACACTGGTATTATCCGTATGTCCAAGGGAATCCATTACCCTCTGGATCCCTGCATTATTTCGTAAAAGGGTAGTTGCGAAAGTCCTGCGGAGTACATGAAAGCCTTTGTTTTCGACATCATACCTTTCAGGAAGAATACGGTAAAGAGAGTTGTTACATATCTTGGTACTCATCCTGTCATAAGGTGCGTGATGATGGACGAATACATATGGGCTGGCGGTTTTCGGTCTCCCTTTTACAAGATACCGGTAAACTGCATTCCCAGCAGCCGTAGTTAGTGGAAGCGACAAAGCATTCCTTGTTTTATACTGGATGACCGATATTTTTCTGTTTTTCCAGTCAATATCTTCCATTTTTACACGGACAACGTCTGAAGCCCGCAGGCCGAGTTCCAGCCCGATTGTGACAATCGCTGCTGTTCTTAGTTCCATCGGGGCGGAAGCCGCAAGACGGTACTCGTGTATCCGTTGTATCTGGTCGTTGTCCAGAATGTCTGTAATATCGACGGAACGTACACTCTCTGAAAAGAGTGCCTGATGAAGTCCGGTCTGTAAAAGTTTCTGTTCTTCAAGATAATAAAGAAACTTCCTGACCACTGCGAAGCTTGTAGCACGTCCATATGGGGTGGTATGTTCATCGGTAAGACGGAACAGACGGATATGTTCTATGTTCACTTCGTCAAAACCTTTTATCCCATTTGTTATCAGGAAACGGCAGAAACGAAGACAGCTAAACTTATAGTTTCTTGCTGTGGAATGAGTCCGGAATTCGCGGATCAACCTGTCCATAAAGCTTTTTACAGGAATACGGCACCATTCCGGGAAGGTATCAAGGATATCTATCCTGTATGTATAGCGTGTTCCTTTAAGCACAATACCTTCCTCCGTATACTGTTTAAAAAGCCGCAGGATACGTCTCCAGTTTTTCCAGGAATTCCCCAGGGTTTTCCTGATTTCTTCCAACCAGATCCAGGCTATTTCAGAATTATAACCGAATCCATACCTGTAAAGAAAAAGGTATAAAGCCTTGAGGATATGTGACGAGCTTTTTAACTGGGTAGTACTGTATCCAAGATTTCGAAGGGCTATTTCAAAAGCAGAGATATGTTCATGAAACTCGCAGGCAGAAAAAAGACTGCTTTTATTACGGAATTGTTCAAGAAGTGTCTGATGCTCTGATGAAAACAATTCCATACGGCCGATCTGGAAATAGATCCTGTCATCAAGCATTACACTCAGTTCCGCTGGTATTATATTAAGAGAAGCAAAAAATTCCAGCATGAATCTTGCATGGAGCAGATACATTTCCCTTGTATCTTTGGAACAATGAAAGTCTGTATGGATCAGCATATCAATCGCAGAAAAGGAAATCTCCTGTATCTCAGTTATTCCCTGCTCTGAAAGATAATACATGATCCTTGAACAGTGAACTTTTGCAATCTCAAACGATCTGTCTGTATATCTGGAACGACAGTTTTCAAGATACAGATTCAGGTAATACTTCAAAGAATCCGGAACTTTATCATAGGATGAGTGGATCTGATAAAAAAGGGCATCTGGTATGGAGCCAGTAGTTTGAAAAACAATTAATTGACTGATATACTGCCGCCAGAAATAACATTTTTGCCGATTATACTTCCACTGAATGCTTGCAATCCATTGGTCTGCTGCTTCTTGAGAAAGATAAAGATTATTCTCTTTCAGATATTGGACGAATTCCTCATAACAGTGTTTGTGGGACAGCCTGCTTGAACTGCATTGTTTACGTTTGGTCAGATACGCTAGTAATTGTTGCACTATGATGTTGTATTGGTTCATGAAACCACCTCCTGTTTTTGATGATTTCATTGTTCCATAAACTAATTTTTTTATCCTCATCTTTTTCAAAAAAATACTGTAAAATCAATGTTTTTTACAAAAGATGAGGATAAAAATTTCATGTTTATAAGCCTGTCACCAGGAAAAATTTTGCTACACCGGACAGTTCGCCTAACAAAGCTGCCGCAGGGCAAGCAGCGTATTCCGGATCACATCCGCTCCAGCCTGTTCGTGGATCTCAACGCGGAAGCCCTGCATTTCCAGACAGACTGATGGTGCAGATGCAGAAACGGTATCCGGAGCCTGCGGCTCTGTTTCCCAAAGTGGGATCTGGACAACTTCCTGTTTCTGCGCAATAATACCCACTGTTTCCGGAACCTCGCAGGCTTTTTTCCGTAAAGCCCGGACATGGTAGTAAAATGTGCTGACAGGAATCCCGTTTTCTATACACCATTGGCGGTCGGTAAGCCCGCTGGACCTGCACTGAGTGATCCGTTCTATCCAGTGGTCATCATTTGAAGTTGTACTCATTTGATTCATTTCCTCCAATGTGAGATTTTGGAGTAATCAAGTGCAACAAAAGCATCAACAGACAAGAGTGGTCGGAATCCAGCTTTTGCGAATCTGAGAACCAGATATGAAGTGAATTACTCCAAGTATCTGAAGTATCTCACAAAAGTAGGGAATCTGCTATCCGGTCGATTATAAAGCGTTTACTAAATAGCAATCAATTGTTGAAAAAGGATTGTCTCTATCCGTCGGCAAATCGTAAGAAAAGACGAGGTTCTCTATTCTGCAGACGGAAATGTATCCGTAAAGAAGGTAGGAGTGGAAATCAAAGCGACCAAGACCGAATGCAGTAACCGCATTTTAAGAGTGCCCCAGTTGATTTTTCCTCTGCTTAATGAAAGAAGAATCAGACTTCAAACGATGATGCAGACCCGGGAAGCAAATGGGAAAAGCTGGAATCATCTCTATGATTCTTACATTTGTGTGTCTGATGATGGTAACATTAAATCAGAAGGTACGCTGACATTTGCTTTAAAGAGGATCTGCACCGCGGGGGGCATTCCAATCGTGACGCCGCATGATCTCCACCATATCACAGCTACCATGATGTTTCAATATGGCATCAACCATGAAACTTCATCGGATGCCATTCTGGAAAATGTGTCCAAATACTTAGGGCATGCGTCCACAAACACCACATTTGATGTATATATGGATTATGTGGGCAAACTGAGTCGTATCCGTGATGTCTCAGGGAAAGTAGCAGACCCCTTCTATTATCCGCTTAACGGCGACGATGGAGGTGGTATATAAGTGAAACGCAAAGAACTGGAACGTCCTCCAAGGAATCCACGATTTTACAGAGGCGAGATCGTGAACTGGAAAATGCGAGAAAAAATCCTGTTTAAGGATAACCGGTATTGTGTACGCTTTGTTCTGTGGTTTGCTGACGGTTCATCCATAATAAAGGAAAGCGGTGGCTTTAAAACAAAAACGGAAGCGCTGGACCGAAAAAATGAATTAGTTGTACTCCTGACAAGCCGGGAATATGTAGCCATCGAGACCAGCGTAAGTGACTTTTTTGATCAATGGCTTTATTATTATATGCTCGACGAAAAACACATCACTTATGGTACCTATATGGCATACCGGAATATCATTTACAACTATATCGTTCCGAAAATCGGGTACATGAAGCTGGAAAAAGTAACAACAAACACAATCCTTTCGATATTGGATTCATTCCCAAGCGATTCTCTTCTGACAATGGGATATGCGGTATTTGGAAGTTCCTTTCGATACGCAAAACGTATGGGCTTAATCCGGCTGGATTATGCGGATATCGCAATCAGCCTAAAGAGAAAGAAGAGAAGAAAAGAAAAAATGAGTGAAGTGGCCAGTGATCCGCTTCCAGTCTTTGAAAAAAAGAGAAGGTATGCCATGACTGCGAAGCAGATCTGCAGTCTCTTATATCTGGCCAAAACAGACGAACCTGATTTTTATCTCCCGATCTTACTCGCTTGCACAACAGGCTGCCGGATCAGTGAGTTGATCGCCCTCCGTTTCTGTGACATCGATTATCAGAAAAGATGTATACACATTAATGGTCAGTTATCCCGTCCAGTTGATATTTCCAATATTCCACCGGAAGAAAGCGTTCTTCAACGGTTGAAAACGAAGTCAGCGGGAGTATCCCAAAGTTTGTGTAAACCTTCAAACTGATGTAAGATAGACTTAC
>USDN01000093.1 GCA_900553515.1 uncultured Blautia sp.
CCATAGAATTATAGCTTTTTATCTGATCTTCATCATCCGTACTCACACGGCAATAGGCGGCAACTCTTAATCGCTCGACACGTTTTCTGGCAGAGCCTTCAGAAAAATCATTTGCCTTAATCAACTCTATTTCCATTTTCCGCTCCTTTATTTTTGTATTCCTACCGTAGTGTTGATTTTATTATAGATCAGCACAAACGATTCGTCAAGCGGTAATATTGGAAACAATACCATAATCTTTCATCAGTCTTTTCTGTATCAGTAAATACTCATTTTCATCAATCAATTTCTTTGTTAAAAGCTGTTTTAACATAGCCAACTGCATTGTATATCGCAGTAACTTTTTTGTATCCATATCGTTCTCCCCTTTCGTCATTACAAAAAATCCTGCAGGCAGCTGTCGAGAAAACAGCCTCATTGGTATCTCACCATCTTTTCAGACCGGAGCAGCCTCTCCGGAAGTATCATTATCAGAAACAGTATCCTCGCCACAAAGTTCCCACACTCTGCCCGCAGCATGATATTTCTTCGCTCCTATCCATCTTCAAATTCCATATCTGTGTATAAACGTGAACTTTGCGCCACAATGTCGCAAAGTGAAAATTGATGTTGAATCATCCTGGCGTATCTGCCACCCGGCTCCACTGTTTCCTTTCGTCCTGCAGGATAAAATATTCAGTTGTCAAGGTACAGTACGTTCAGGATCAGGAATAGAAAGGGAATATTCTTATCCTTAGCTTATAGCCGAATTTTAAAATCCAGAATTTTTGTAATCAACTTTGTCTCCATCCGCCTTTTCATATATTCATCAGTCACATAATGAACTCTCCCAAATTCATCCTTGTATTCTCTCTTACACTCACTCTTGATAAATGGCTGAAAATAGGAAAGCACCTGATTGATTGCTTCGGCGTCACCTTCGATAGCTGCCTGGATGGTTTCAAACTCCGGTGGTTCTCTATGTTTCTTAGATTTCATATGTAGATTCACTCCATCAATTTTCTCATAAGCCTTAAAGAATCATCTTTGTGATAATGCACGGTACTCTGCACCAATTTTAGGCAGGCAGCGATTTCTTTCTCCGTCATATCCAGGAAATAAAGCATCAGAATAATTTCCCGTTTTTTCACGGGAAGTTTTTTCAATGCTTTGCATATCCATTCATCACGGACTGGAACCTGTCTGCCCATAACGGTAAAATTCTCTGCCATATCATAATCATCACAGCAATACAGAGCATCCAGATCTTTCTGTAGAAGTTCAGAAAAATTCACTTCCCGCTTTCTCTGCCGCTCTAATTCATCAAGATAATTCAGTGCCTCACCATGCAGAACTTTAATGCAGTAAGCGCAAAATTTTCTCCGCACGATTTCTTTTTCCTGACGGTTCAGTTTCAAAGGGGATCACCTCCCCTCTGCTTAAAGCCGTAGTAAAAGACGTCTGATCCTCCCTTTCACAGCGAGGACAGGAGGTAAACTGATAAAAAATCGAAAAAGCGGGAAAGTATTTAAAAAAACTTTTCTCCAACTTCTCCAAAACCTTTCATCAGAATCTTTTTCCGATGACTGGTGGCCCACGGTTCCGTGGTTTATGGAGAAAGTTCCAGAAATTTCGACAAAAAATAACGCCAGGGAGTTTTTTGAGCTTCCTGACGCTACTTTTTAGCTTTATTTCATATGGAATTTTATGCCAGTGAAATAGGTATGATAATGCTCTTTGAAGAGTGTACGGTAGTCCACCCGCAGATAAAATTTTTTTAACTGATCATCTAGGCTAAGCCTTTTTCTTTTTTTCAAAACAAAAACATCCATGTTTCTCCTGACGGCAGAACACAGATGGGAAACACAAATAAGCCCTGCCGTGAAAAGCCGTTTTTTTTAATTGACCTTTCACCAGGGCTATAAATTCATTTCATATCAGCATAATATTGCCTATTAAATATGCAAGATAAGGTTATGTAAAAACCTTAATCGGCAAGATAGAATATATGTGAGGTGAATGATTATGCCGAAAGATAAACTGAGTTATCTGGGAAACTGTATTCGCCAGGCAAGAAACGATTGTAATCTTACACAACAAGATCTCGCAGATCAATCCCATGTGGCGATTAAAACAATCCAGATGATTGAAAAAGGAAAAATAAATCCTTCCTACGAGATCCTCTATCCATTAATCAAACGTCTTGGTATTTCTGCCAACACTTTGTTTAACCCGGAAATATCTGATGTGGACGAGGAGATTCAGCGGTTCATAGGGAAATTCCAAGCCTGTATCCCTGAAAATCGAAAGATTCTATTAAACACACTGGATTATCTGGCGGAACAACTTCTAACACTTCAGCATAATCCCAGTGAGAATTCAGAGTAAAACCAGCAGGGCAAAGACTCATCTTATTACTGCTGGTTTCTTTTGCTCTATATCCCATTTTCAAAATCTTTTAGATTGCAGTTCTTACACAATCTGTCACATAACCAAACATATATTATAAATTTTATTTGTGTCCTTTCAGCGCAAAATTTCTTTAATTTCGGTATAATTCTAAAAGAACTTTTCGCAATTTTCTGTATCCTCTCTTTTCAATTAAGGAATCTGTCCATAATATACTCATTTTTTAACTGCTGCTTTCATTTTTTCAAAACTCTCTGAACTAATTACATGCTCCATCCGGCAGGCGTCCGCCTCCGCAATTTCAGGGTCAACACCTGCGGCGATAAGCTGCTCAGTAAAGAAGCAATGGCGCTCGTAGATTTTTTCGGCAACCTTGCGGCCCACATTGGACAGATGGATAAAGTGATCTTCGTCCATTGTGATAAAGCCGCCATCTTTTAGGGTATTGACCGCCACACATACACTCGGCTTCGACACTCCCATGTGCCGAGCCACATCTACGGAGCGCACCATACCGAGTTTCTTTTGGAGAACAAGGATAGTTTCCAGATAGTCCTCTCCAGACGCATGAAGTTTCATCAGTACCTCCTATTGCAAGCTAAACGCTTAACTTCCAATTTGCAGAAGCCATCTGCAAATCGACCAGCCTGTGATATAGCCCGTTTTCCTTCATAAGTTCCTCATGGGTTCCATTTTCGACTACAAAGCCATCCGACAGTACAACGATGTTATCAGCAGCTTCAACCGTTCTCATTCTATGGGCGATAATAAGAACCGTCTTTCCCTTGACCAGCTTTGAAAGTGCATTTTGAATTTCTGTTTCATTGTCTACGTCAAGAGAGGCAGTAACTTCATCCAGGAGAATAACAGGAGCATCTTTCAAAAGGGCGCGGGCGATAGAAAGGCGCTGGCACTCACCGCCAGATAATGTTGAACCGTTTTCTCCGATCACCGTCTGATAGCCGTCCGGCAATTTTGAAATAAATTCATCACACTGAGCCGCTTTAGCTGCAGCAATCACTTCCTCGTCCGTAGCGTCTTTTTTGCCAACACGAATATTCTCCATGATGGTGTTGTTAAAAAGTACAACATCTTGAAAAACGATAGAGAAATTTTTCATCAGCATGGTTGAATTGAGTGGGGCAATATCGGTTCCGCCTAAAAGTATTCTTCCTCCATCCAGCGGATAGAATTTTGCTGCCAGCTTTGCAACGGTACTTTTGCCGCCGCCGGATGGGCCGACTAATGCTGTGACTTGTCCCTGCTTTGCGGTAAATGAAACATCCCGCAGCACTGGCTTGTCTTTTTCATAAGAAAACCGGACATAGTCGAAAGTAATATCGTATCCGTTTGTGTGAATCTCCATCTCGCCGGTCTCTTCTGGGTATTCTTCAATTTCTTTCAAGCGATCCACTTGAAGTTGTACGGAAAACAGCTCTGCCATATTTGCCATTGCCCCGGAAAGCGGATCATACAGGCGGGATGCAGCAATCAAAAACAGGATATAGGTAAACAGGGATGTATCTCCATTTACCACAAGACTGTTACCCACAACAATTACCGTTGCCAAACCGAGCCGCAGGAACATCTGTCCAGTTGTCAGCAGGCTTGCTGTCGTCATTTCAGAGGAAATTTGTGCCTTTTCCGCAGCATCCATCTTCGCATCCAGTTTGCGGAGATAATCTTCCTCCTGATTGCAGGCTTTTATATCCTGTACGGTTTCCAAACATTCCTGAATGCCTTCGGCCAGTTCTAATCTGGCGTTCATGTGCTTTTTGCTAAGTTTTTCCTGGCATTTCCGGGACAGGATTACGATTGCAAAGGAAATCGGAGCTACCCAGAGAAGTGCCAGACCCATCTGCCAGTTGAAGATCAACAGACCAATACAAACAATACCAGTTGAGATAACAGCTCCAAAGAATTGCGGAACTGTATGGGAAAATGCGTGTTCAAAATTTGCACAGTCCCCCATAATGGTGCTTGTCAGATCAGCAAGATCGCGCTGATGGAAAAAGGTCAGCGGAAGAGTACGCAATTTTTCCGCAAGACCAATGCGCCGCCTTGCGCTTTCGTCATAGGTTCCGAGATATGTTGCAGTGTACTGGCAATAGTGGAATATAAAAACAACGGCTAAAATCACTATTCCAATCACCGTATAAACGATGGCGCTGATTTCCGGTGCATTCGTTCCCAAAACAGGCGCAAGAAGTTGATTGAGGACGATAGCCAGAAGAATAACCGGAAACATAAGACTGATATTTGCCAGTACGGAATAAATAATTCCTTTCAGCAGGTCTTTTGCACCCTGATCGCTTAACGCATACTTGTTCTTCAATGTCTTAATCATGCTGTTCGCCCTCCTTTCCGACCTTCCATGCAATCGAAGTCTGGTAATCCTTCCACATAGAAGAATAAATTCCATTTAAGTTTAATAGTTCTTCATGTGTACCCCTTTCTGCAATCTGTCCATCCTTAAAGACCAGGATGAGGTCTGCATCCTGTATCGTAGAAAGTCGGTGGGCTATCATCAAAACAGTTTTTTTTTGGGTCAACCGCTCAAAGGCAAGCTGTATCTGGTGTTCGTTCTCGGCGTCTGCAAATGCTGTGGCTTCGTCAAGTACGATAATGGGGGCATCTTTTAAGATTGCCCTTGCCAACGCAATCCTCTGGTTTTCGCCTCCTGAGAGATAAGTACCTCCTGTTCCAACGAGCGTATCAAGTCCATCCGGGAGCCGGTCAATAATATCTTTACACTGTGCTTCACTGGCCGTTTTCATCACTTCTTCTCTGGTAGCGTCTGGACGGGCCGCCTTAATATTATTAAGTAAGGTATCTTTGAACAGGCGGGTATTCTGAAACACAAAAGCAACTCTTTTCATCAGTTCTCGTTTTTCAATATTGCGGACATCCACACCGCCAATCGTAACGGAACCTGACTGAACATCATAAAATCGGGGAATGAGGCTTGCCGCCGTACTTTTACCACTGCCAGAAGCTCCAACAAGCGCAACCGTCTTTCCTGCTGGAACCTCAAAGCTGATATGGTCTAAGGCTTTTTCTTTGGCACCTGGATAGGAGAAAGACACATCCGAAAACATAATCGAAGCGTCTGCCGGAAGCATGGGATGCTCCGTCTCCTTTAATGGCTTTTCCTGCAAAATTTCGTCCACTCGGCTGACGGCGCTTTTGGCGGCCATAAGCTGCTCACTGGCAAACATGATACGGTTCATCATAGTTGCACAGACCGGGGTAAACAGACTATAAAACAGGAAATCCAGTACAACATTTTCATAAGCCGCCTGTCCGCTGACCCCGGATAGAATAAACATAACCACCGGAATGAGCAAAACAAATGTGCCGTTAAGCGTTACTGTAAATCCGGTAAGAGGAATACGACATTTCAAAGCATACCCGGAAGCAAATTTCTCATATTCTTCTATCGCTGCATGGAAATTTTTGAAGGAGTAAATTGTCTGCTGAAACACCTTTACAACAGGGATACCGCGAATGTATTCCACGGCCTCTTTGTTCATTGTTTCCAATGCGGTCATGTACTTGCCCATAAACTGTGCATTATCTCCGCCCATCATCTGTTTCAAAAAAATGACACTGATCCCCATAGGTATCAGACAGCAAATTCCAAGCCGCCAGTCAAAGAGGAAAATCAAAACAATAACCGCAACCGGCATGACGGCTGCACCAGTCAAATCCGGGAGCTGATGGGCCAGAAACCCTTCTGTAAGCCCTGCGTTATCATCAATGATTTTCCGTAGCCGTCCACTGGCATTTTGGCTGAAATAGCCCAACGGCAATGTCACAATATGGTGAATTGCTGTTTTACGCATATTGATCGCTGTACGAAATGCCGCCAGGTGGGTACAGTTCAAAGCGATGAAATAAATTAAAATACTTGCTGCTGCAAACACGACTGCCATCCACGCATAACGAGTACTTTCCGTTGCAAGAGATATATCCCCCGCAGCGAATGCCTGGATCAAATCACGGATAACAAGCCATATACAAACAAAAGGCAGCATAGACAAAATGGTACTAATCCCAGAGAGGACACAGCCCAAAATGGTCAGAACATGGTAATTCCCTGCATAACTGAACATTCTGGACAGCTCTCCATTTTTTTGCTTATCCATAAGCAAGGCTCCTTTCGCAATAATAGGTGGGTTAGTATTTTCTAACTCACCTATTATCATAAAATCATTCAGTTGTTTTTGCCACTCCATACAGGGCGCGCCTATCCAATCAGACACATAACTCACTGACACATGAGGCAGGAATATAATCGAGATAGGCTTCCTTGCAGGGAAAATGTTTCTGCATGACCTTCATCAATGAAGTGAAGGGCTCGATTACAAGTCATAGCGGCAAATTCATAATCATGGGTAATGATTAAAACTGTCTTTCCTTTTTGAGCCAGCGCCTTCAAATGCTCGGATATTCGCGCCATATTCTTGTAATCAAGACCGCTGGTGGGTTCATCTAAAATCAAAATGGGGGTATCTATCCAATCAGATACAGCAAGAGTGAGCCGTTGCTTCTGCCCGCCGGAAAGGGTAGCTGGGTGCCTTTCTTTCCACTCAAACAGACCATACATTTTCAGCAGATCATCCCTCTGCTCCTGCGTGCTACCTTTTCCGTTCAAGAGTAATTCTTCCTCTACACTGTCCCCAAATAACTGGCAATCTGTATTCTGCATAACAAAATAGGCAAAGTTTTTTCGTCTGCCTTTAGAAACATCTTTCCCGCTATATAAAATCTGTCCTGCTTTTTCTTTTTGCATTCCGCAAAGGATGTTTGACAAAGTGGTTTTTCCTATTCCATTATGTCCTATAATCGCAATCAGATCACCGGCATACGCCTGAAAAGATATGTCATGGAAAACCGGATGTTTACGGTAGGAAAAAGCCAGTCCCTTTACCTCCAAAGTCACATCCTTTTCTTTCCTGGAAGGAATGTCTACTTCAATGTGGCGTAAATCCGCAGCCCGTATTCCGATATCCTGTCTTTTTGCCTCTGGCATGGAAAGCAGTTCTTCAGGTGTCCACTCTGCTTTTATGCTCCCGTTTTCCATGTAGAGGAAGCGGTCAGCAAGGCCAGTAAGATAATAAAGCCTGTGTTCAGCGACAATGATTGTGTGACCTTCTTCTTTCAGTTCACGCATCAGATTTTTCAGCGCCTCAACGGAATACATATCCAGATTGGCTGATGGTTCGTCAAACACGTAAATTCCCGGATCAACAGCGTTGACGGAGGCCACCGCTATTTTCTGCTTTTCACCGCTGGACATGGGATAAATCTCTTTCCCACGCAGCATATCTCCGTTAATACGCTTAATTGCATTGGAAACCCGCCCATCCAGTTCTTCATAGGAAACGCCATAATTTTCACACCCGAACGCAATTTCATCCTCTGTAATACTGGCAAAAAACTGGCTTTTGGGGTCTTGAAAGATTGAGCCTACTTTTTTCCCGATTTCAT
>USDN01000094.1 GCA_900553515.1 uncultured Blautia sp.
ATAGTTCAAAACACCTACACGATGCGTAGATGTTTTGAACAGGCTAAAGCCGTATCAAAAAAGAAGGCTTCCATAACGGAAACCTTCTTTTATAGAATTTACACCAAAACAATTAAACTAACGCTACAGTTTCACGGCAGATAGCAAGCTCTTCATTTGTCGGAATAACTGCAACTTTAACCTTGGAATCCGGTGTAGAAATTACAACTTCTTCACCACGAGCCTTATTTACTTCTTTATCAATAGTAATTCCAAGATATCCAAGGTAAGAGCATGCATCCTCACGAACAAGATTGTCGTTCTCACCAATGCCTGCTGTAAATACAATAGCATCTACACCGTTCATAGCTGCTACATAACCGCCAATATATTTTGCGATGCCGTATCCAAGAGCTTCTCTTGCATTCTTAGCATCTACATTTCCTTCTGCAGCAGCATCTTCCAGGTCACGCATATCGCTGGAGATACCGGACATTCCAAGAAGACCGGATTTCTTATTCAGAACATCCATAACGCCTGCGATATCCAGATTTTCTTTCTTTGCAATAAATTCCATGATAGCAGGATCAATGCTTCCAGAACGTGTTCCCATGATCAAACCTTCAAGAGGAGTGAGACCCATAGTTGTATCAATACATTTACCGTTTACAACTGCACTGATGGAAGATCCGTTTCCAAGATGGCAAACGATAACTTTGGAGTTCTCTTTGTCAAGGCCAAGGAACTCAACAGCACGTTTGGAAACAAAGCTGTGAGATGTTCCGTGGAAACCATATCTTCTGATCTTGTAGTTTTTATAATAATCTAACGGCAGACCGTAAAGATATGCTTTTGCAGGCATTGTCTGATGGAAAGCAGTATCAAATACACCAACCTGCGGTACGCCCGGCATCAGCTCTGCACATACACGGATACCGATCAGGTTTGCCGGATTGTGAAGAGGAGCAAGGTCATTGCACTCTTCTACAGCTTTGATCATCTCTTCTGTGATCACTGCAGAGGAAGCAAATTTCTCACCGCCATGTACAACACGATGGCCGATAGCATCAACTTCTTTCAGGCTCTGGATTGCACCTGTTTTTTCGTTTGTAAGAGCGTCCAGAACCATCTGGATCGCCTCTTTATGTGTAGGCATCGGAGCTTCTGTAATTTCTTTTTCTCCGCCCGCTTTTTTGTAAACCAGTCTTCCGTCGATTCCGATTCTCTCGCAAAGACCTTTTGCAAGAACAGCCTCTGTATCAGAGTTGATAAGCTGGTATTTTAATGAAGAACTTCCGCAATTGATTACCAATACATTCATGTTTTTACTCTCCTATTCTTTTATGTACCGTTCGGTATTTCTTATTTATCCTCTGCCTGGCACTGTACTGCTGTAATAGCAACAACACCAACGATATCATCTGCAGAGCAGCCACGGGAAAGGTCATTGACCGGTTTAGCGATACCCTGGGTAACAGGTCCGTAAGCTTCTGCTTTTGCAAGACGCTGAGCAAGCTTATAACCAATGTTTCCTGCATCAAGGTCCGGGAATACCAGAACGTTTGCTTTGCCTGCAACTTCGCTGCCAGGAGCTTTGGAAGCGCCTACGCTTGGAACGATAGCTGCATCAAGCTGGAATTCTCCATCCAGTTTCAGTTCCGGATGTTCTTCTTTTGCGATTCTGGTAGCCTCTACCATCTTGTCTACATCTGCATGTTTTGCGCTGCCTTTTGTGGAATGAGAAAGCATTGCAACGATCGGCTCTTCCTGTACCAGAAGCTGGAAAGATTCTGCAGAAGATGCTGCAATAGCAGAAAGCTCTTCCGGAGTCGGATTCTGGTTCAGACCGGAATCTGCAAATACAAACGCACCATTTGCACCATACTCACAGTTCGGAACTACGATCAGGAAGAATGCGGATACCAGTTTGGTTCCCGGTTTTGTCTTCAGAATCTGGAGACATGGACGAAGTGTGTCTGCTGTGGAGTGACATGCGCCGGATACCATTCCGTCTGCATCTCCCATCTTAACCATCATAACACCGTAGTACGGATACTGTGTATGAAGGATTTCTTTTGCCTTCTCCGGTGTCATTCCTTTTTTTGCTCTTAACTCAACAAATTTGTCGATGTAGGCCTGAGTTCTGTCAGAAGTCTCCGGGTCAACGATAGTAGCACCGGAAATATCAAAGCCGCCCTCTGCTGCTTTTGCCTTGATAGTCTCTTCATTACCGATCAGGACGATCTTGGCAACGCCCTCTTTCAGAATCTTGTCAGTTGCCTCAAGAGTTCTCATGTCCTCTGTCTCCGGCAGTACAATTGTCTTGATGTTTTCTTTCGCTCTTTTTTTGAGCAGTTCAACAAATCCCATGATTAAAATGGCTCCTTTCATTATTTGGCCTGACGGCCTGATGAGATCATAAAAAGCATCTCATAGATATCTTTATTATAACCCCTGGAATTTTTTATTTCAAGCATTTCCACCCTATAAAAAGGCAAAGTACAGTATTTTTTGAAGTGCAATTTTGCCATTCTGGCATATTTTCTTTTTTTATTAAAAAAGACAGAAAATAATCTGCTGTCAAAAAAGGATAATTATGATATGATAGAAAAAAATTAAAGGAAAAACACTTATGAACGTTACCGGCATCATCGCAGAATACAATCCCTTTCACATGGGCCATCTGCATCAGATCAAATATATAAAAGAAAAACTTCAGTCCGATTACATTGTCATTGCCATGAGCGGTGATTTTGTACAAAGAGGAGCTCCCGGACTGCTGCCCAAACATGTTCGGGCAGAAATGGCTCTGCGCTGCGGGGCAGACCTGGTTCTGGAGCTTCCGGTCCAGTTCTCCTCCGCAAGCGCCGAATTTTTTGCACATGGAGGCGTCTCTCTTCTAAACGGACTTGGTGCAATCGATCAGATCTGTTTTGGAAGTGAGGAGGGAGACACTGAGGGAATGCTTCTTGCTGCCAAAATTTTAAACCAGGAACCAGCAGAATATCAAACACTTCTTCAGACATACCTGAAAAACGGCATGTCTTTTCCTGCTGCAAGAAGCAAGGCTTTAAACGGCTATCTCGGGCTTCTTCCCGGCAACGCACAGCAGACAATTTCTCCGGAGCTGCTCTCCTCCCCTAATAATATTCTGGGAATTGAATACTGTCGGGCGATCCTTTCTCTGAATTCACATATAAAACCGGTTACTCTGAAAAGAAAAGGAAGCGGCTACCACGAAAACGCTTTATCAGAGGGACAGCTCCCCTCCGCATCTGCCATTCGCCACTTTCTCCAGAAGTCAGAAAACCTTTCACCTATTCGTGAAATGCTTCCAAAACCTGCTTTTGAAATTCTTCAGCAGGCTTTTCTCCACGGCGAATATGTTACAGAGGACGATCTGGATCTGCTGCTCCATTACAGACTTTTGTCTTCTTCTGCAGAAAACCTTGCTTCCTGTGCAGACCTTTCACCTCAGCTTGCAGACCGTATCCTCAATCAGCTGAACCATTATCGGGGATTTTCCCAGTTCGCAGAGCTTCTCAAAACAAAAGAGCTCACCAGAACAAGAATCCAGAGAGCCCTGCTGCATCTGCTTCTGAATATAAAGGAAACTCCCAGAGAGGCAGGCTATTGCAGGATTCTTGGATTCAGAAAGGATGCCGCCCCCCTGCTTTCAGAAATAAAAAAGAACAGCTCTCTTCCTCTGCTTACCAAAATGGCAGATGCAAAAAAGCTGCTTTCACCGATGGATCTGAAGCTTCTGGACACCAGTACAGAGGCATCCAATATATATGAGAGTATTCTATGCCATAAAACAGAACGAGCCTTCCGGCATGAGTACCAGAAACGGATCGTGATTTTATAATCAAGCAGGTGCAGTCCCCATAGGGAACCGCACCTGCTTTTAATTTCCGCACTCTATACTGATCTCATTAAACTTCTCCAGAATATCGTCGATATTCATGGCAGCCTTATCTTCACCGGCGCAGTCGATAACGCTTTCTCCCTGGTGCATCATCAGAAGCCTGTTTCCATATTCCACCGCATAGCGTAGATTATGTGTAACCATAATCGTGGTCAGCTTTTTCTCTTTCACGATCTTGTCTGTCAGCTCCATGATAATCTCTGCCGTCTTTGGATCAAGGGCTGCTGTATGCTCATCCAGGATAAGAAATTCAATTGGCGTCATAGTGGACATGAGAAGCGCCATAGCCTGACGCTGACCGCCGGAAAGAGAACCTACCTTTACATGCATTTTGTCCTCCAGCCCAAGATTCAATGGACGAAGAAGTTCTCTGTAATATTCGATCCGCTGTTTATTCACACCTCTTCCCAGACCAAAGCGTTTCCCTTTATTATCTGCCAGGGACATGTTTTCCAGGATAGTCATGGATGGACAGGTTCCCAGAGAAGGATTCTGATAAACCCTTCCGATTTTTTCATTTCGACGAAACTCTTTTGCATTGGTAATGTCTTTTCCGTCCAGGAGGATATTTCCCGATTCTATCGGAATGCTGCCGCAGATGATATTCAGCATGGAAGTTTTCCCTGAACCGTTGCTTCCTACTACAGAAAGAAATTCCCCGTCCTTTACCGTAAGGTTAAAATCTTTAAACAGACACATTTCATTAACAGTACCAGGATTATAATATTTATAGATGTTTTTCAGCTCAAGCATCAATCTTCACCTTCTTCCTTCTTTCCATACTTATCAGCAGCACGATCAGAAACAGTGCAGCTGTGATCAGCTTCATATCCTGAGGCTCAAAATTTCTCATGGCAACTGCCGTACATGCCTTATAGAGAACAGAACCGATCACCACTGCGGTGGTTGCTTTCATAAAGGTCATATTTCGGAAAAGGCTGGTTCCAATGATCACGCTTGCCAGACCGATCACCACTGCTCCTGTTCCCATGGAAATTTCAAACACTCGTTCTTCCTGACAAAAGATACATCCGGACAGCGCTACCAGCCCGTTGGCAATGGCAAGTCCAAGGATCTTTACATTTCCCTGATCCCTGGCAAGGGCAGTTACCAGTTTCTCATTATCACCTACTGCCCGCAGAAGGAAACCTGATTTACTTTTCATATAAAAATCAAGAATCAGCTTCGTAACCGCAGCCAGAATCACGATCACAATCAGCGTTCCATAAGGCTGCACCGCCTCAGGAAGAAGCTTTTCAAGAAAACTGTTTTTAAAAATCGTCTCCTTGGAAAACAGAGGAACATTGGAGGTTCCTGCAATCCGAAGGTTGATGGTCCAAAGAGCCGTCATCATAATAATGCCGGACAAGAGATCTCTGACACGTCCTTTCACATGGATCAGCCCTGTACAGACGCCTGCCAGTGCCCCTGCCGCAAATGCTATTGGAAGGGTCATATAAGGATTTACTCCCCGGGAAATCAGCGCAGCCGTTACCGCTGCTCCCAGCGGAAAGCTCCCATCTGTAGTCAGATCCGGAAAATCCAGTATTTTATATGTGATATACACACCCAGGGCAAGAATACTGTAAATCAGACCCTGCTCTATAATCGTGATAAAAAAGTCCATCACCAGTCAACCTCCATACTTTTTATTTCGCTTCTGCAATTTCCTCAAATATTTCTGCTGCAGAATCTGTCATTTCTTCCGGAATTTTGATTCCCAGATTTTCTGCTGCCGCTGTATTTACATAAAGAGCCGCTTCCTCAATTGTCTCAAAAGGAAGCTCAGAGGCTTTTTTCTCGCCCTTGAGAACCTGAGCTGCCATTTTTCCGGTCTGTCTGCCAAGTTCAATATAATCCAGTCCTTCCGCAGCAAGACATCCCAGCTTCACCTGTTCGATCTCGCTTCCGAATACCGGGATCCCGGCCTCGCCCGCCATTTCAAGAATAACAGGGAGCGAAGAAACCACGGTATTGTCTGTAAGATTTGTCATGCAATCTACTTTTTCAATGAGTGTCTGTGCCGCCAGCGGAATATCTGCCGGAGCTGTAATACCAGCTGTCTCAATCTTAAAATCATAATCACCGGCAAGTTTTTCATACTCTTTGACAGCAGACTCTGAATTAGCTTCACTTGTTGTATACATAATGCCAATGGTCTTTGCTTCCGGAAGTATCTGACGGATCATCTCCAGCTGCTGTTTTACAGGAAGTTTATCACTGGTTCCGGTGATCTCTCCTACCGGATTTCCATCTTTATCTGCAAGTTCTGCAGTTACAGGATCTGTCACTGCTGTATAGATCACCGGGATCTCTGTTTCCAATGCTGCATTATAAAGACTCTGAGCGCTTGGTGTGGCAATCCCTACCATAAGATCAACGTTATCAGATGCAAAATTATCAGAAATCTGTCCGCAGGTTCCCATGTCTGCTGCTGCATTTTTATAATCTACAGTTAGATTCTTTCCTTCCTCTATTCCTTCTTCTTTAAGACCCTCCAGGAAGCCCTCTCTGCAGTTATCCAGAGATCCGTGCTCTGCAAACTGTTCGATTCCTATGGTGTACTGCTCCTCCGCATAAACCATTGTGGTTCCTGCAAGTGCCATGGTCAGTAATGCTGCTCCTAATACCTTCGCTGTTGTTTTTGTTTTCATTGTGTTGTCTCCTCTCTCTACTTTTGATTTTGCTTCACCGGAAATATACGCCAATTCCCGGCATCTGTCTGTGAGAAAGAAAGCTGTGATACCGCATCCTCGCGGAGCGTTTTTTTAGAAAAATTAGTACAGAATATACTGCTCTTTCCTACATACATAAATAAAAAACCGCCTCAAGCTAATGCTTGAGACGGTAATAATTACTTATTATCGCGGTACCACTCAAATTGACAAAATGTCCACTTTCTCATGTACAAACATACACTCCTGATTGGTAACGGGTTCGGTTCCCGTCAGCGCCTACTCTCTGATAAAATGATTTCGGACTGCCCTCGGAAGGCCATTCGACATTCTGTTTCATACGGGATTCCACCATGCCCCGCTCTCTGTAATGATACAAAAATGTTTACTCTTCTTCCTCATCGGTTTTGTTGTTTTATACTTTACCACATGAAACCACTGTTGTCAACCACGTTTTTATATTTTACGGAGCAACCTTATCTGTATCTGCCTCTGATTCCTCAGCCGGTTTTTCACGGTAGATCAGCGCGATCGGAGATGCAGAATGGAAGCTTGCAGTAACCTGATTGCCATCTGTGATCTCTGTTTCAAGCATCTCCCAGTTATGCTCCTCACAGAGATGAAGGACAAACACTTCTGTATTGTCAGTCAGGTTATTGGCTGTAAAGGTAACCTCAACAGGATTTTCCTCTGTAGGCTCTGTTTCCAGGCTCAGATCCATCACAGATGACAGGAACTTAAACTCACTGAGATCCATTTTTTCCTGCAGCATGCCGTCTTTATTATAAAGGTAGATCACAGGAAGCTCTTCCTCTGTAAATACAGTTAAAAAAGCGTCTTTTACCGTACTTTCTGCAGTGGCATCATTCAGAGCATTTACCTGCTCCTGTACTTCCTCTTCATACATATCCTCTGTTACCCTGGAAACAGTTACTCCCACTGTCTGGGTTTCTACCGTATCCATATTTCCTACAACTTCTTCCTGCGTTGTCGGTGCAGAAGCAGTCACATTATTGGTATCCACAGAATCTGTAATACTTCCGGATGCCATAGTATTTACAGAGACTGTCAGGATCATTCCAGCTGCCATTGCTGCCGCCATTATTTTTTTTGCTTTCATATATTTTCCTCCCTATATAGTCAAGGTAGTGTCAAAAACTACCTGTTTTTTTGTTCTAAAATCTTTTAAAAACCT
>USDN01000095.1 GCA_900553515.1 uncultured Blautia sp.
GATATGCGGAAGTGTCGGAACTGGCAGACGAGCAAGACTAAGGATCTTGTGAGCAATGCGCTCGTGTGGGTTCAAGTCCCATCTTCCGCATTTTTTTATGTCTAAAAATATCCTTCCCTGTCGGGAAAAAATATCCACTATTATTTTTTTGAAAAAAAGAGGAATTTGAAACTTTGTGTAGAATATAATTAATAAGAGGTATTTTGTCAGTCTGTGGAGGGATTGCTTATGAATATCAGAGAAAACATGGAACAGAGAGAACTGGAACTTTTAAGTCCCTATGCCTCGCACAGCATCCATTCCCGGGGAAGGGAGAGGCAGGAAGAGGAATGTGATGTCCGTACGGTTTACCAGCGGGACAGAGACAGGATCCTCCACTGTAAGGCATTCCGGAGACTGAAGGACAAGACTCAGGTGTTTCTTGCTCCTCAGGGTGATCATTACAGAAACCGTCTGACCCATACACTTGAAGTTTCTCAGATCGCCCGGACTTTAGCAAAAGCTCTGCGTCTTAATGAAGATCTGGTGGAGGCTATTGCACTGGGACATGATTTGGGACATACGCCCTTTGGCCATGCCGGAGAAAAAGCGCTGAATGAGATCAGCCCGGGCGGATTTGTGCATTATCAGCAGAGCGCCCGCGTTGTGCAGGTTCTGGAAAAGAACGGAGAGGGGCTGAATCTTACCTGGGAGGTCATTGACGGTATTTTAAACCACCGTACCAGTGGTCATCCCTCTACACTTGAGGGGCAGGTTGTACGGTTTTCAGATAAGCTGGCATATCTTCATCACGATATGGATGATGCCCAGAGAGCCGGGATCATCACAGAGGACGATATCCCTGTTACCATGCGTATGCTCTTAGGATATACCACAAGAGAACGGCTGAATACCTTTGTACATGACATTATAGAAAACAGTATGGACAAAGACTGTATACAGATGTCAGACGAGATACAGGAGGCTTTGATGGATCTTCGGGAGCTGATGTTCCGAAGTGTCTACAATCATCATGAAGCCAAGCGGGAGGAAAAGAAAGCCATTAATATGCTGAAGGAACTTTATCAGTATTACATACAGCATCCGGAGGCAATGTCCAGGGAGTACAGGGAACTTCTGGCAAAAGGAGAAACCATGGATCGTGCTGTCTGTGATTATCTTTCCGGAATGACAGACCAGTATTCTATGGCAAAATTCCGGGAGCTTTTTATCCCTCAGTGCTGGGACAGCTATTAAATAACAGAGGAGGATGTCTATGCGCTATTCAGACGATATCATTGAGGAAGTACGAAGCAAAAATGATATTGTAGACGTAGTATCCCAATATGTAAAACTTACAAGAAAGGGAAGTTCTTATTTTGGGCTTTGCCCCTTTCATAATGAAAAAACACCATCCTTTTCCGTGACGCCGGGCAAGCAGATGTACTATTGCTTTGGATGCGGAGCAGGAGGAAATGTATTCAACTTTATCATGGAATATGAAAACTATACTTTTGGAGAAGCCCTGAAATATCTGGCTGACCGCGCAGGAGTGGAACTTCCCAAAATAGAATATTCCAGGGAGGTTCGTCAGAAAGCCCAGGAAAAGGCTGAGCTTCTGGAGATCAATAAACAGGCGGCACAGTATTTTTATTATCAGCTCCGCATAGAGAAAGGCCAGAGAGGATACGAATATCTGAAAGACCGTGGCTTAAGTGATGAGACCATGAGGAAGTTTGGCCTGGGATATTCAGATAAATTCAGCGATGGTCTCTACCGTTTTTTAAAGTCAAAAGGTTATTCCGATGAACGTTTGAGGGAATCCGGACTTTTTAATGTGGATGAGCGCCATGGTATGTATGATAAATTCTGGAATCGGGTGATCTTTCCCATTATGGATGTAAATAACCGGGTTATTGGTTTTGGGGGAAGAGTCATGGGCGATGCGAAGCCCAAGTACCTGAATTCACCGGAAACAAAGATATTTGATAAAAGCCGGAACCTTTACGGACTGAATATTGCCCGGACTACCAGGCGGAAATATCTGATCCTGTGTGAAGGATATATGGATGTGATAGCCATGCATCAGGCCGGTTTTAACAATGCGGTAGCTTCACTGGGAACAGCCCTGACTTCCGGTCATGCCAGTCTTTTGAAAAGGTATACGCAGGAAGTATTGCTGCTTTATGACAGCGATGAAGCCGGAATACGGGCGGCTCTTCGCGGGATCCCTATTCTTCGGGAGGCAGGAGTGAATTCCAGGGTCGTAAGTTTGAAACCCTATAAAGACCCCGATGAATTTATTAAAAATATGGGACCAGAAGCATTTGAAAAGAGGCTTGATGAGGCAAAGGACAGTTTTTTGTTCCGGGTAAGTGTTGCTGAAGATGAGTTTCCTATGGATGAACCGCAGGGACAGAACCGGTTCTTCGAACGATGTGCAGAAATGCTTTTGGAATTAAAAGATGAACTGGAACGAAATCTTTATATTGATGCTATCGTTAAAATATATAAAGGGCGTTACGGGATCAGCAGTGAAGATTTAAGAAAAAGGGTAAATACCCTGGCGCTCAAGGGGACTCCTGCAGAACATCGGATACAGCCAAAATCCGGAACTTCTGAAAAAAAGAAACGGGAATCTGCTTCCGATACTTCCCAGAAACTGATGCTTACCTGGCTTGTGACCTATCCGGGGATTTTTGATAAAGTAGCACAGTATCTGACACCGGAGGACTTTGTGGTACCTCTTTATCGGGAAGTGGCGCAGATGCTGTTTCAGCAGAGGAAAGAGGGGGAAGTAAATCCGGCCCGTCTTCTGAATAGTTTTCCGGACAGCGAGGAACAGAGAGAGGTGGCGTCTCTTTTCAATGCCTCGATCCATCTGGAGAATCAGCAGGAACAGGACAGAGCTTTTGCAGATACGCTTCTCAGGATCAAGCAGGAAAGTCTTGCAGAAAAAAACAGAAACTGGGATCCGACGGATCTTCAGGGACTGCAGGAACTTGTAAAGGCAAAAAAAGAATTGGAGGATCTTGGCAGAAAACGCCAGGAACTGCATATTTCTTTTGAATAAGGATAAAATATAAATACTATATGGAGGGATTAAGCACCTATGGAAATGAATATGGGTAAATTCAGTGAGAAACTGGTAGAACTTCTGGAGCTTGCAAAAAAGAAAAAAAATGTACTGGAATATCAGGAGATCAATGATTTCTTTAAGGATCAGCATCTGGAAGTAGAGCAGATGGAGAAGGTGTTTGATTTTCTCGAGGCAAGTGGGGTAGATGTACTCCGCATTACGGGAAATGATGAGGAACTGATCCTTGATGATGATATGGATATTGATAAGCTGGATGATGAGGAAGAGGTGGAGCTTGATAAGATTGATCTGTCTGTTCCGGAAGGCGTCAGCATTGAGGATCCGGTTCGTATGTATCTGAAGGAGATTGGAAAGGTGAGCCTTCTTACTGCAGATGAGGAGATTGAACTTGCGCAGAGGATGGAAGAAGGGGACGAGAATGCCAAAAAACGTCTCGCAGAGGCGAACCTCCGTCTTGTTGTCAGCATTGCAAAACGTTATGTAGGAAGAGGAATGCTGTTTCTTGATCTGATCCAGGAGGGAAATCTTGGACTGATCAAGGCAGTAGAAAAATTTGATTACCGGAAAGGATACAAATTCAGTACCTATGCAACCTGGTGGATCCGTCAGGCTATCACCAGAGCGATCGCAGATCAGGCACGTACCATCCGTATCCCTGTTCATATGGTAGAAACGATCAATAAGCTGATCCGTGTTTCACGTCAGCTGCTTCAGGAGCTTGGACGTGAGCCGTCTCCGGAGGAGATTGCAGAAGAAATGGATATGTCTGTAGAGCGTGTCCGTGAGATCCTGAAGATCTCTCAGGAACCGGTGTCACTGGAAACACCTATCGGTGAGGAAGAAGACAGCCACCTTGGCGATTTTATCCAGGATGACAATGTTCCGGTACCGGCAGATGCGGCGGCATTTACCCTTCTGAAAGAGCAGCTGATCGAGGTTCTTGGAACTCTTACAGAGAGAGAACAGAAGGTGCTTCGTCTCAGATTTGGTCTTGATGACGGACGTGCCCGTACTCTTGAGGAGGTTGGCAAGGAATTTAATGTCACCAGAGAACGTATCCGTCAGATCGAGGCAAAGGCACTGCGTAAACTTCGCCATCCAAGCCGCAGCCGTAAGCTGAAGGATTATCTGGATTAAGGAGCAGGACATGCAGTTATCATTGAGACTGTCTGCCATTGCAGAAATGGTGACACAAGGAAACCGGCTGGTAGATGTGGGCTGTGATCATGGATATCTGCCGGTGTACTTAATACAGGAAAAAAGGATCCCGTCAGCAATCGCAGCTGATGTAGGAAAGGGGCCTTTGTCCAGAGCCCGGGAGCATATCAGCCAGTATGGACTTGACAAATACATAGAAACAAGACTTTCTGACGGCCTCAGGGAAATCAAAAAAGGCGAAGGGGATACATTGGTGATCGCCGGAATGGGCGGCCCTTTGATGGAAAGGATCCTGACAGATGGAAGGGAGATTCTTCGTGGATTTAAAGAACTGATCCTCCAGCCACAGTCAGATATTGGCCATGTACGGCGTTTTCTTTTTGAGAACGGATATCAGATCATCAGAGAAGACGGCGTTCTGGAGGATGGAAAGTTCTATTTTATTATGAAAGCTGTTCATGGAATCCAGAGTCCAGTCTGGACAGAGGAGGAAATAGAATTTGGAGGTCTGCTTCTTGAAAAAAGACATCCGATCCTGAAGCAGTATCTGGAACGGGAACTGAGGATCCGCAATGAGATCCTTATTCAGATCAAGGATGCTTCCGGAGCCTCTGCAGTACAGAGAAAAGAAGAAGTCAGGGAGGAAAAGCGGCTGATTCTTGCCGCATTGGAGAGATATGAAGGTTAGAGAACTGACAGACTGGCTGGAAAAAAAATATCCGGCAAAAATGGCAGAAAGCTGGGATAATGTAGGGCTTCTTGTAGGAGATGACGAAAAAGAGGTCAAACATGTATTCCTGGCACTTGATCTTACAGAAAAAACGCTTGATGAAGCGCTTGATGCAGGAGCAGATATGATCATCACTCATCACCCTATGATCTTCGGCGGAGTGAAAAAGATCAACAATCATGATTTTACAGGACGAAAGATTCTTTCGCTGATTCGCCATGATATTCAATATTTTGCCATGCATACCAATTATGATGTAATGGGTATGGCAGATCTCAGTGCAGATTATCTGGAACTTCAGGACTGTAAGGTACTTTCTGTAACAACAGAAACAGAAGAGGGAGAACAGGGATTCGGCCGGGTAGGAAAACTTCCAAAGGTGATGACCCTGCGTCAGTGCGGACTTTTTGTAAAAAAAGTACTGGAGCTCCAGGATGTCAGACTGTATGGAGATCCGGAACAGAATGTAGAAATCGCTGCTGTCTGTACGGGAAGCGGTAAAAGTATGATATCGGATGTAATGAAACATGGCGCGGATGTTTATATCACCGGAGATATTGACCATCATACGGGAATCGATACAGCTGCCCAGGGGCTGGCTGTGATCGATGCAGGTCATTACGGTACGGAGTATATTTTTATGAAGGCGGTGCAGCAGAAACTTGCGGAAAGTTTTCCAGAGCTGAAAGTGTCATGTGCCTGTGCAGAAAGCCCATATATTTTATTATAAAGCTAAATTTGAAGACCATCAGGGCATTGGATCAGACAGGAGGCGTTAGACTCTATGGAACAAAAAATGGTAAAAGTGGAAATTATGGGAGAATCCAGAGAATATCCGGCAGGAACCACATTTGCTGAAATTGTGGAACCTTATCAGAAAGCTTCTGAGGCACCGGTGATCCTGGTTACCGTAAACGGGAAATTAAAAGAGCTTCATAAAAAACTGAAATATGACAGCAGGATCGGTTTTGTGACTACAAAAGATAATATTGGTCATCAGACTTATAAAAGAAGCGCCTGTATGATCCTTCTGAAGGCAATTTATGATATTGCCGGGAAGGATCAGGTAGACAACGTTGTGATCCATTATTCTGTAGGATCCGGATATTACTTTACCATGAAAGGAAGTAAGAGGTTTGACCAGAGGTTCCTGGATCAGGTAAAAGCCCGGATGTATGAGATCGTGGAAGCGAATATCCCTATTGAGAAACGTACGGTCAGTACAGATGAGGCCATCGCCTTGTTCCACAAGCATCGCATGTATGATAAAGAACAACTGTTCCGTTATCGCCGGGTATCCAGGGTAAATCTTTATCGGATCGGTACTTTTGAGGACTATTTCTACGGTTACATGGCAAATCATACAGGATACATCAGATATTTTGATCTGAAACCTTATGATGAGGGATTTGTGCTGGAACTGCCGGAACGTGAGAAACCAGATATGATTCCGCCTTTTGCTCCGGAAGAAAAAATATTCCGGGTACAGAAAGAATCTCAGGAATGGGTAGAAAAACTAGATATCTCCTGTGTCGGTGATCTGAACGACCGGATCACAAAAGAAGGGATCCGGAATATCCTTCTGGTTCAGGAGGCATTGCAGGAAGCAAAGATTTCCAATATTGCCCGAAAAATATGTGAAACAGGAAATAAAAAGTTTGTGATGATTGCAGGTCCGTCTTCTTCCGGAAAAACTACTTTTTCCCACAGACTCAGCATTCAGCTTACTGCCCATGGAATGAAGCCTCATCCGATCGCTGTGGATAATTATTTTGTAAACAGGGAGCATACACCTCTGGATGAATATGGCGAAAAGGATTATGAATGTCTGGAGGCCATTGATGTAGAACAGTTTAATCAGGACATGCTCGCACTTTTAAGGGGAGATAAGGTAGAGCTTCCGGTTTACAATTTTAAAACGGGACAAAGAGAGTACCGGGGAGATTTTCTGCAGCTGGGAAAAGAAGATGTTCTTGTGATCGAAGGCATTCACTGTCTGAATGACAAACTCAGTTATGCTCTTCCTGTGGAGAATAAGTTTAAGATCTATATCAGTGCTCTTACTCAGCTGAATGTAGATGAGCATAACCGTATTCCTACCACAGACGGGCGGCTGATCCGCCGGATTGTCCGGGATGCACGCACCAGAGGGATTTCTGCAAAGGATACCATTGCAAGATGGCCTTCTGTACGAAGAGGTGAGGAAGCGAATATTTTTCCTTTCCAGGAACAGGCGGATGTGATGTTTAATTCAGCTCTTGTATATGAGCTTGCCTGTCTGAAACTTTATGCAGAACCGCTTCTTTTCGGAATTGATAAAACGGAACCGGAGTATGTAGAAGCAAAGCGGCTTTTGAAATTTTTTGATTATTTTGTTGCAGTTCCCAGTGAGGATGTTCCTCATAATTCCATTCTCAGAGAGTTTGTAGGGGGAAGCTGTTTTGATGTATAGAAAAATTCTTTACATCTCAGGGAAACCATGATAAAATAGCTTTTGCGCAAGCAGGCCAGGTGATCGCGGCTGCACAGACGAAAGGGTGCAGACGAGGAAAGTCCGGGCTTCACAGGGCAGGATGCCGGATAACGTCCGGTGGA
>USDN01000096.1 GCA_900553515.1 uncultured Blautia sp.
TAAGAAATGAATAAATAATTTTTATTAAATTGTGTTAAAGAACAGAATGTGCTAAACTATTCCTGTGAGGAGGTTTAGCACATGTTGTTATTTATGGAAAAACTGCTGGAATTTTCCATGAGGCTTGGAAAAAGCCGGAATCGGGCTGTGCGTATGGCAGGCAGGCTTATTGGGGCGGTTCCTCTACGTTGTGCGGAATACCTGGAAAAACTGCTGATGAGTGGAAAATGGGATCCGGGTAAAAAACGGAAAAAAAAGAAACCCGGCAACAGATCAGCTTTTTGATATGTTCCTGCCCTGGCTTAATGTGCTGTTGTGATATTCTGAGGACCAGGTTACATCTTCGCCGAACCATGCGGGAGGAGTATAGGCTTCTGCGGTTTCTTCTGAGGGAAATTCCACCTCGGCCAGAAGAAGCCCCTCATACTCTTCATGAAAGATATCAAGTTCAATGGTTAGACCGTTTTTTTCCGGGATCAGATATCTGGTCTTGGAAATGACCAGACCATCTGCTTTGGATTTTAAGTGATAATATGCATCTTGTGTAAGGGGAAGGTTGTACTCTTCTCTGGACATAAGTCCTTTTGATTTGTAAGTCAGAAAGTAATCGTCATCCTGTCGCCGGATACGTACGACCGGCTCAGTGCAGAGATAGCCCTGTTCAATCCTGTGAAAGGAAAAATCCTCCAGGTTTTCAGGAAGCTGTTCTTTGTTTATTAAAAATTTACGTTCAATCTCCATGTTCTTTCTCCATTCCTCCGCATTCTGGCGGAAATAATAATCTGCAGTTCATTATATCATTTAAGAGTTTTCCCGTCATCTGTTTTATAAATTCAATAAAAACTGTCTTTTCCAAAGTTTTGCAAAACCTTGTATGGAAGTATCTGGAAGTGGTATACTTACAGACATAGAGAGGAACAGAAGTTATGAAAAAAAGGAGGTACGATCATGAGTAAAGTGTATATTTTTCTGGCAGACGGGTTTGAGGATATCGAGGGACTGACAGTGGTGGATCTTATGAGAAGAGCGGGGATCACTGCTGATACAGTTTCTATTAAGGAGACAAGGGATATCACAACATCCCATGGAATTGAAATGAAAACAGATCGGATTTTTCAGGAAACAGATTTTTCTGATGCAGATATGCTGGTACTTCCGGGAGGAATGCCGGGAACCAGATATCTGGGAGAGTTTGCACCGCTTACAGAACTTCTTACAGAGTATTATAATAAGAATGGAAAGATCGCAGCCATCTGTGCAGCTCCCAGTGTGTTTGCAAAATTAGGATTCCTTAAGGGCAGAAAAGCAACGTCCTATCCGTCTTTTATGGATCAGCTTGAAGGAGCGGAGACCTGTGAGGAACCGGTAGTGGTGGACGGAAATGTGACTACCAGCAGAGGTCTGGGTACAGCCATTCCCTTTGCCCTTTGTCTGATCGCACAGCTTGTGGGAGAGGAGAAGGCTTCGGAAATCGCGGAATCTATTGTATATAAAAGGTAAATATATAAACCTGAAAAAAACTCTGGTGTTTTTGTGCCAGTTGTGCTATACTTCGATAATGACTGTAATTGTATCTTTTTTTAAGAGGATACACCTGCCTGAATTGCTGTAAAGCAGGCAAATATAGAGAAAATTTATAAAAAATAGAATCAGAACCTGACAATTTAAGGAGGAACAGGAAACATGAGTTTACAGGTAGAAAAAATGGAAAAAAACATGGCGAAACTGACTATCGAGGTTTCTGCTGAGGATTTAGACAAGGCAATGCAGAATGCATATCAGAAAGCTAAGGGCAAAATCTCTATCCCTGGTTTCCGCAAAGGCAAAGCACCGAGAAAAATGATCGAGCAGATGTACGGAAAGGGAATCTTCCTTGAGGACGCTGCAAACGCTCTTATTCCGGAGCACTACAGCAAAGCACTTGAGGAGTGTGATCTTGAAATCGTTTCTCAGCCGGAGATCGATGTAGTTCAGGCAGAGCCGGGCAAAGCATTTATCTTTACAGCAGAAGTAGCTGTGAAACCGGAAGTAACTCTTGGAGATTACAAGGGTCTTGAAGTTCCGAAGTCTGAAGCAGAAGTAACAGACGAGGATGTTGATGCTGAAATCAAAAAAGAGCAGGAGAAAAACTCCAGAACAGTAACTGTTGAAGACCGCGGAGCAGAGAACGGTGATATCACAACTATCGACTTTGAAGGATTTGTAGATGGTGTTGCATTTGAAGGCGGCAAAGGTACAGATTACCCGCTGACACTTGGTTCCGGTTCCTTTATCCCTGGATTTGAAGATCAGCTGGTTGGAGCAAAAGCCGGAGATCACGTAGAAGTAAACGTAACATTCCCGGAGGAGTATCAGGCAGCAGAGCTTGCAGGCAAAGCAGCTGTATTCCAGTGTGATGTAAAGAAAGTAGAAGCTAAAGAGCTTCCGGAGCTTGACGATGACTTTGCCCAGGACGTTTCCGAGTTCGATACTCTTGCTGAGTATAAAGAAGATATTAAGAAAAATCTTACAGAGAAAAAAGAAAGAGAAGCACGTACTGAAAAAGAAAACGCAGCTGTAGATAAAGTAATCGAAAATGCACAGATGGAAATTCCGGACGCTATGGTAGATACACAGGTTCGCCAGATGATCAACGATTTTGCATCCAGAATGCAGTCTCAGGGTCTTACCATGGAGCAGTACTTCCAGTTTACAGGAATGACTGTAGAAAAAATGCAGGAAGAGATGAAACCGCAGGCACTTAAGAGAATCCAGACAAGACTGGTTCTTGAGAAGATCGCTGAAGTTGAGAATATCCAGCCTACAGAGGAAGAAGTAAACGAAGAGATCAGCAAGATGGCTGAGATGTACAAGATGGAAGCTGACAAATTAAAAGAGCTTCTTGGAGACCGTGAATTAGAGCAGATGAAGAAAGACATGGCTGTACAGAAAGCAGTTACTCTTGTAGCAGACGAGGCAAAGGAAGCGTAAGCGGACATCTTTGAAATCCACTGTGACGCGACGAATGGAGGCATATATATGAGTTTAGTACCTTATGTCATTGAGCAGACAAGCAGGGGAGAGAGAAGCTACGACATTTATTCCAGACTTCTGAAAGACAGGATTATTTTTCTGGGTGAGGAAGTCAATGATGTGAGCGCCAGCATTATTGTGGCACAGCTTCTGTTCCTGGAGGCTGAGGATCCGAATAAGGATATCCAGCTTTATATTAACAGTCCGGGAGGATCTGTCACCGCAGGTATGGCGATCTATGACACCATGAAATATATCAAATGCGATGTATCCACCATCTGCCTTGGAATGGCAGCCAGCATGGGGGCATTCCTTTTGGCAGGAGGAACCAAGGGCAAGAGATTTGCCCTGCCGCATTCTACCATTATGATCCATCAGCCTTCCGGCGGCGCTCAGGGTCAGGCTACAGAAATCCAGATCGTAGCAGACCACATTGCGCAGACTAAGAGGACTTTAAACGAGATGCTGGCAGAAAATACAGGTCAGCCTCTTGAAGTGGTTGAAAAGGATACAGACCGCGATAATTATATGACTGCAGAAGAAGCAAAAGCATATGGACTGATCGACGGCGTTGTCGAGCATAAATAAAAAGACGAAAGAAAAGACTCCTCTAACAGGGAGTCTTATCTTGCTTTTATCTCAGCATATCAAAAAGAAAGGAAACGAGAAATATCCATGGCAGATAAGATAAGAGACGGAAAAGTCAGATGCTCTTTTTGTAATAAATCCGAGGATCAGGTTCGAAAACTGATTGCAGGCCCGGACGGGGTTTTTATCTGTGACGAGTGTATTGGGATCTGTGCAGAGATCATGGAAGAGGAACTGGCTCCTTATGGCCAGGAGGAAACTTTTGACAGTGAGATCAATCTGCTGAAACCGGAAGAGATCCACAAGATCCTTGACGATTATGTTATTGGTCAGGAAGATGCGAAAAAAGCTCTTTCCGTAGCAGTTTATAACCATTATAAACGAATCACAGCAGCAAGAAATCTGGATGTGGAACTTCAGAAGAGTAATATCCTGATGCTGGGACCTACCGGTTCCGGTAAGACACTTCTTGCACAGACTCTTGCCCGCCTTCTGAATGTGCCTTTTGCCATTGCAGACGCTACTTCTCTGACAGAGGCCGGCTATGTAGGCGAGGACGTGGAGAATATCCTTCTGAAGATCATTCAGGCAGCAGATTATGATATTGAACGTGCACAGTACGGAATCATTTATATTGATGAGATCGATAAGATCACCAGAAAATCTGAAAATGCATCGATCACCCGTGATGTATCCGGAGAAGGTGTACAGCAGGCGCTTTTGAAAATTCTGGAAGGTACTGTTGCAAGTGTTCCGCCGCAGGGAGGAAGAAAGCACCCGCATCAGGAGTTTATCCAGATCGATACCACAAATATCCTGTTTATCTGCGGCGGTGCGTTTGACGGCATCGAAAAGATCATTGAGTCGAGACAGGATACAAAATCTATCGGATTTGGTGCAGAAGTATCCTCAAAGCAGGAAAGAAATGTAGGAGAAGTGCTGAAAGAGGTTATGCCGGAGGATTTTGTAAAATTCGGTCTGATTCCTGAATTTATCGGACGTGTTCCTGTAGTGGTTACACTGGACGGTCTGGATGAAAAAGCACTGATCCGTATTTTAAGGGAACCAAAGAATTCTCTTACCAAGCAGTATCATAAGCTCTTTGAACTGGATGGCGTAGAACTCGACTTCCAGGATGAGGCACTGGAGCTTGTAGCAAAGAAATCTCTGGAACGTAAAACCGGAGCCAGAGGACTTCGCTCTATTATGGAGACATCCCTTATGGATCTTATGTACAAAGCGCCTTCAGACAGCACAATCCGCAAGGCGATCATTACTAAAGAAACTGTGGAGGGAACCGGAGAACCGGAGATCATCCGTGAAGAAGTAACAGAGCAGGCTGCAGGGAGAAGAAATCCGCGTTCCAGAAAGAAAGGCAGACCAGAGACTGCCTGAGGAAGGAAATGAACATAAATGACGCAGTCAGTTAATATTTTACCGGCAATCGCCCTTCGGGGGACAACGATCCTGCCGGATATGATCGTCCATTTTGATGTAAGCAGGGAGCGTTCTATCAAAGCGATAGAGGCGGCGATGCTCCATGAGCAGGAGATTTTTCTTATTACTCAGAAAGATCCTGAGATTCAGGAGCCAGGTCTTTCCCAGCTTTACAAAGTGGGCACTATCGCATATATCAAACAGGTAATAAAGCTTCCGCACGATCTTCTGCGTGTTTTCGTAGAAGGTCGGGAAAGAGCAGCATTACTGTCTTTGACCCAGGAAGATCCTTTTCTCAATGCGGAGATTGCAGTGATCGAAACAGACAAAGATCAGTATGGGGAAAATATAAAGGAAGCGATGCACAGAAGTCTCAGTGATCTGTTTCAGCAGTACAGCAGAGACAGCCGCAAAGTCAGCAGAGAACTGGCAGTGCAGATATTGAATATCGGAGATTTGGAAGAACTGATCACACAGATTTCTGTAAATATCCCGCTGACATGGCAGAACCGGCAGAATTTTCTGGAGGCGCTGACTCTGGAAAATCGTTATGAGGTTCTGGGAGCTATTTTACAGAATGAGATTGAGATTCTGAAAGTGGGTCAGGAACTTCAGAAGAAATTAAAGACCCGGATTGATAAGAATCAGAGAGAGTACATTCTCCGGGAACAGATGAAACTGATCAGAGAAGAACTTGGAGAAGAAAATACATCAGATACAGCTGAAGAATACCGAAAAAGGCTGAAAGATCTGGATGCTCCAAAAGAGGTAAAAGATAAGATCTCCAAAGAGATCAGCCGTTTCAGATCCATGAACAGCAGTGCTGCAGAAAGTGCTGTTTTAAGCACTTATATCGAAACACTTCTCAGTCTTCCATGGAATAAAAGATCTCAGGATTCTGAAAATCTGAAAGAAGCATGGAATATACTGGAAACAGGACATTACGGACTGAAAGATGTAAAGGAGAGGATCATGGAATTCCTTTCTGTCCGCAGTCTGACAAAAGGCGGAAAAAGTCCGATCCTTTGTCTGGTAGGACCTCCGGGAACTGGTAAGACCTCTATAGCAAGATCTGTGGCAGAGGCGCTTCATAAGAAATATGTCCGTATTTGTCTGGGCGGTGTCCGGGACGAGGCAGAAATCCGCGGACATAGAAAAACTTATGTAGGAGCTATGCCGGGACGGATCACAGCAGCCCTTCAGCAGGCAGGAGTCAGTAATCCACTGATGCTTCTGGATGAGATTGACAAGACCAGCAGCGACTATAAGGGAGATACTTCCGCAGCGCTTTTGGAAGTCCTGGATCCGGAGCAGAACAGCAGATTTAACGATCATTATGTGGAGGTTCCGCAGGATCTTTCAGAGGTACTGTTTATTGCTACTGCAAATGATATGCAGGAGATTCCGCGGCCCTTGCTGGACCGTATGGAAGTGATTGAGATCTCCGGGTATACAGAAAATGAAAAAGAACATATTGCGAAGGAACATCTGATTCCCAAGCAGATGGAAATCAACGGTCTTCCAAAAGGCAGTCTGGTTATCCAGACACCGGCGCTTCGCAAGATTATCAACCTTTATACCAGAGAGGCAGGAGTTCGTAATCTGGAAAGAAAAATCGGGCAGATCTGTCGTAAATCAGCCAGAGAGATCATGGAAAACGATCAGGAAAAAGTGAAGGTCACTACAAAAAATCTGGAAAAATTCCTTGGAAAGAGCCGTTATTCTTATATAATGGCAAACAAAAAGGATGAGATCGGTATTGCCAGGGGGCTTGCCTGGACACAGGTGGGCGGTGATACTCTTCAGATAGAAGTAAATGTTATGCCGGGAAAAGGAGAACTTGTTCTGACAGGCCAGCTTGGCGATGTGATGAAGGAATCTGCCCAGGCAGGGATTTCCTATATTCGTTCCGTAGCTGAAAAATATGATATCAGACCTGAGTTTTTCCAGGAAAATGATATCCATATACATATTCCGGAGGGTGCAGTTCCAAAAGACGGACCTTCCGCAGGTATCACCATGGCAACAGCCATGCTGTCCGCTATTGTGAAAAAGCCGGTAAGGGCAGATGTGGCAATGACAGGAGAGATCACTCTCAGAGGACGTGTGCTTCCTATCGGCGGCCTGAAGGAAAAACTTCTTGCTGCAAAATATGCAAAAATACAGGAAGTTCTTGTTCCGGCAGAGAATAAAGCAGATATTGAAGAGATGGATGATGAGATCCTTCATGGACTGAAAATCTCTTTTGTGGAAAATATGAATGAGGTGCTCCATCGGGCACTGACCAGAGCTTAAAGAAACAGAGAGGAAACCAATGGTTATTAAACAGGCAGAGTTAGATATTGTGTGCGGTGTTACCAGCAAACTTCCTGATACAGGAATGCCGGAGGTAGCATTTGCAGGAAAATCCAATGTGGGGAAATCCTCCCTGATCAA
>USDN01000097.1 GCA_900553515.1 uncultured Blautia sp.
CATTAAAGGCTTATAGCCGTCCGTCGAGCCACCCGTTTTACGGGTGGGGGCGACTGTGGTGTCATTTGCGCTGTAAGTATAGATGAACAGAGGTTATGAAATGCCAAGAAGGTGAGCTGCTTCAAGGAATCGTTCTTCTATATCATGAAAAGGATGCTCAATGAGATCCGGGGAAGACTGAAGAGTCGCGGATCTGTGATTTTTTTCACCAGGAAAAAGAACTGGAAGTTCTGCAGAAAGAATATCGTTGTCAATCTGTTTCCACATGGCATTTTCTTCAGAAGACAGGTCATCCAGATTAAATTTTTCCCAGATGACATTCATAATCATTTCTTCGATCTCCAGATAATTGGTAAGATGTACTTTTACCGGACGGATAATATCAGAAATATAAGCCTCACTTGCATCGTGGAGAAGGCAGGCAAGGATCATCCGCTCAGACCATCCTCGTGCATGTGCTTCTCTGGCACAGTTCAGTGAGTGCTGGGCTACAGAATAGAAGAACAGTGTCTGACCGCCTCCCCGGCATAAAAAGCTCAGGGCATGTGCAATGTCTTCCAGAGAAACGTCCTGGACAGTCATCTTCAAGGGATCAAACTGCAGACCTGTAAATGTGTTCATGATACTCATAAAAAGTCTCCTTTTCCCAGAAATTTTATATGTTCAGCTTAGCATATTACCGGGAAAGGAGCAAGCTGTTAATAATTTTATGTGAACCTGAAGAATTATGCCAGAGCTTATTTTTGCGGTCTGATTGTAGCAATTGTATTTCTGTTGCTTGTTTTACCGGTTCTGGAATGGTAAAATAGAAGCACATCAAAACAATCGGTGATAAACAGGGAAGGTATCAGAAGTAACCGTCCGTAGACATTCGGTTGAATTTTCAGATAAAATAAATTATAATACATTTTTATAAGGAAAGAATCTGACGTGCCTTTCAGCGCAGTGTCATAAGGAGTTGAGGAACATGAGAGCAGAAGTTGTATCCATGGATGCAGCACATCTTGATAAAGAAGCGATAAAAAAAGCAGGACAGATATTAAAAAACGGAGGTCTGGTAGCTTTTCCTACAGAGACTGTTTATGGTCTTGGCGGAAATGCTCTGGATCCCAAAGCATCTATGAAAATCTATGCGGCCAAGGGACGCCCTTCAGATAATCCTTTGATCGTTCATATAGCTGAAATTGAAAAAATGAAAGAGATCACTACAGAAATTCCGGAAGGTGCCAGGATCCTTGCCGAAAAATACTGGCCGGGACCATTGACCATGATCCTTCCAAAAGCAGATATCGTGCCAGAGGAGACAACGGGAGGACTGGACAGTGTGGCTGTCCGTTTCCCAAGTGATGTGATCGCACAGGAACTTATTAAGGCTGCGGGTGGTTTCGTGGCGGCTCCAAGTGCCAACACTTCCGGACGGCCCAGTCCTACTATGGCAGAACATGTAGAAGAAGATCTGGGAGATGCTATTGATATGATCCTGGACGGAGGTCAGGTAGGAATCGGTCTGGAATCTACCATTGTTGATTTTACAGAAAAGATTCCTGTGGTCTTAAGGCCGGGATATATTTCTCTGGAAATGTTGCAGGAGACTCTTGGAGAAGTAAGGATGGACAAAGGGCTTCTGATCACAGACAGCGGTGTGCGTCCGAAGGCTCCGGGAATGAAGTATCGCCACTATGCTCCTGAGGCCGATCTTTCTATTGTGGAAGGTGAAACAGAGAAGGTGGTCGCCTATATTAATTCCAGAGCATCAGAGGCTGAGGAACAGGGAAAAACGGTAGGGATCATTGCAACAGATGAAACTGCCGGTTTATACAAAGCAGGGGTTGTCCGCAGCATAGGCAGCAGAGCGGAAGAAGAGACCATTGCTCATCATCTCTATGAGGTGCTCCGTGATTTTGACGGGGATGGGGTAAGCGCTATTTATTCAGAAGCTTTTTACACCCCCAAAATGGGACAGGCTATTATGAACCGCCTTCTTAAAGCGGCGGGCCATAAAATTATAAAAGTACAGGAGGAACAAAAATGATAGCATTAGGATGTGACCACGGTGGATTTGAACTGAAACAGGAGATCAAAAAACACCTGGATGAACAGAAGGTGGAGTATATTGATTATGGATGTGACGGTCTGGAGGCAGTTGATTATCCGGTCTATGCCAAAAAAGTTGCCCGCGCCATCCAGAGCGGAGAATGTGAGAAAGGAATTCTGATCTGTGGAACAGGTATCGGAATCTCTATTACAGCAAATAAATTCAAAGGAATCCGTGCAGCTCTTTGCTCAGACTGCTTCAGCGCAGAGGCTACAAGACTCCATAATGATGCCAATGTGCTGGCTATGGGGGGAAGAGTAGTAGGAGCAGGACTTGCTCTGAAGATCGTGGATACTTTCCTGAATACCCCATTTTCCAATGATGAGAGACATATCCGCAGAATCAGCCAGATGGAAACAGAGTGATCAAAAACAGTATACCGGGAGGGGTTTGTAATGGGTGATGAAAAAAGAAAGGATTATATTTCCTGGGATGAGTATTTTATGGGTGTGGCGATGCTCTCCGGCATGCGGTCCAAGGATCCGAATTCCCAGGTGGGAGCCTGCATCGTAAGCCAGGATAATAAAATTCTTTCTATGGGATATAACGGCTTTCCCATGGGGTGCTCAGATGATAAATTTCCCTGGGCAAGAGAAGGAGATGAACTGGATACCAAGTATCTTTATGTAACGCACAGTGAGCTGAATGCGATCCTTAATTACCGAGGCGGCAGTCTGGAGGGAGCTAAATTATATGTTTCCCTTTTCCCTTGCAATGAATGTGCCAAAGCTATTATCCAGTCCGGGATTAAGACAATCGTCTACGATTGTGACAAATATGAAAATACTCCTTCGGTGATAGCTTCCAAACGTATGCTGGATGCAGCAGGAGTCAGATATTATAAATATAACCGTACTGGCCGGGAAATTAAAATTACAGTCTGAAAGGCTTGACAGAGGATATTTTTTCGCATAAAATAAAATTCAGTTCAGGTATATTCCTGATAAATATGAAAATGGCAGTGAAGAGAATAGTACATGCAGAACAATCTCAGAGAGGGATCCCGAAGCCTTCAGGTATGACCCGGGCGGTGGTGTGAGGATCCTGTGCGGGAAGTGTGGAACCGGCCTCGGAGCTCCGTGCAATTGAAGTACGGCGTATTTCTGCGTTAAAGAATAAGAGAGAGCAGTATATATTCGGGTTGTACAGCACAGCCTTGTAATGGAGGTACTGCTAATCAGGGTGGTACCGCCGAAGTCCTTCGGTCCCTTTGCAGGGATTGGAAGGGCTTTTTTGTTGTTGTATCCGGGCCTTCCGGATCCCGGAAACAGGAAATAACAGTGTTGAGAAAAGGAGAATAATCATGGCAAAAGAGAAGAAATTAGTAGAAGCCATCACTTCCATGGAGGAAGACTTCGCACAGTGGTATACTGACGTAGTAAAAAAAGCAGAGCTCTGTGATTATACAAGCGTAAAAGGATGTATGGTGATTAAACCGGCAGGCTATGCTATCTGGGAAAATATCCAGAATGAACTCGACAGAAGATTTAAGGAAACAGGGGTACAGAATGTGTATATGCCGATGTTTATCCCGGAATCTCTTCTTCAGAAGGAAAAAGATCATGTAGAAGGTTTTGCTCCGGAGGTTGCATGGGTAACTCACGGAGGTCTGGATCCTCTGCAGGAGCGTCTGTGTGTACGTCCGACATCTGAGACCCTGTTCTGTGATTTTTATCAGAAAGAGATTCAGTCTCACAGAGATCTGCCAAAAGTTTACAACCAGTGGTGTTCTGTAGTGCGCTGGGAAAAAACAACCCGTCCGTTCCTTCGTTCCAGAGAATTTTTATGGCAGGAAGGCCATACTGCCCATGCAACTGCAGAAGAGGCAGAAGAGAGAACCATTCAGATGCTGAATGTGTATGCGGATTTCTGTGAAGAAGTTCTTGCTATCCCGGTAGTAAAAGGACAGAAAACAGACAAAGAGAAATTTGCCGGTGCAGAGGCAACCTATACCATCGAGTCTCTGATGCATGACGGAAAAGCGCTTCAGTCCGGAACCAGCCATAACTTTGGTGATGGATTTGCAAAGGCTTTTGGTATTCAGTACACAGATAAAGAAAATAAACTTCAGTATGTACATCAGACTTCCTGGGGTATGACTACCCGTATGATCGGCGCGATCATCATGGTACACGGTGATAACAGCGGTCTTGTGCTTCCGCCAAGAATCGCACCGGTGCAGGCGGTTGTAATCCCGATCCAGCAGCGTAAAGAGGGTGTTCTGGAAAAAGCAGACGAGCTGTTTGCAGCGCTGAAAGAAGCAGGCATCCGTGTAAAAGTAGATGATACAGACAGAAGTCCGGGATATAAATTCTCTGAGCAGGAAATGCGCGGAATCCCGGTTCGTATTGAGTGTGGTCCAAAGGATATCGAAAATGGACAGGCAGTGATCTGCCGCCGCGATACAAGAGAGAAGTACGTGGTAACTTTTGAAGAACTTGCTTCCAAGGTACAGGAAATTCTGGATACCATGCAGAAAGATATGCTGGAAAGAGCCCGCGCACATCGTGATGCCCATACTTATGTGGCAACAGATTATGAGACCTTTAAGGAGACAGTCAATACAAAACCTGGTTTTGTAAAGGCAATGTGGTGTGGAGATCAGGCTTGTGAGGACAAGATCAAGGAGGATGTTCAGGCGACATCCAGATGTATGCCTTTTGAGCAGGAACATTTAAGCGACGTCTGTGTATGCTGCGGCAAACCGGCTAAAAAAATGGTTTACTGGGGCAGAGCATATTAATATGAAGCTTGCAGTACCTTCCAGTGCAGAAAAAATCCTGCGTATTCTGGAAGAAAACGGATATGAGGCCTATGTGGTGGGAGGCTGTGTCAGAGATTCCATTCTGGGACGTACACCAGATGACTGGGATATCACCACATCGGCTTCTCCGGAGCAGGTAAAGGCACTGTTTCGAAAGACGGTAGATACCGGTCTCCAGCACGGGACAGTGACAGTCCTTATGGATAAAGAAGGGTTTGAAGTAACTACTTATCGGGTGGATGGCGATTACGAGGATGGCCGTCATCCCCGGGAAGTGATGTTTACTTCAAGCCTGGAAGAAGATCTGAAAAGACGGGATTTTACCATCAATGCCATGGCATATCATCCGGACAGAGGGCTGGTAGATCTGTTTCATGGAATGGAAGATATGGAACAGAAAGTGATCCGCTGTGTAGGAGATCCCATGGAGCGATTTCATGAAGATGCTCTTCGGATTCTTCGGGCAGTACGTTTTTCTGCTCAGCTGGGATTTTCTATTGAGGAAAACACACGGGATGGAATCCGTTCTCTTGCACCTAATCTGAAGAATGTCAGTGCAGAGAGGATCCAGGTGGAACTGGTGAAACTTCTGGTATCTCCCCATCCGGATTATCTTCGAACTGCCTATGAAACCGGAATCACAGGAGAATTTCTTCCGGAATTTGATGCATGTATGAAGACGGAACAAAAAACACCGCATCATTGTTATAATGTAGGAGAGCATACATTGCAGAGTCTTCTGAACATTCGGGCAGATAAAGTTCTGAGACTGACTATGCTTCTTCATGACATGGGAAAGCCAGTGGTAAAAAAGACCGATGAAAATGGAAGGGATCATTTTAAAATGCATGGACCGCAAAGCGAACAGATGGCAAAAGCGATCCTTCGGCGCCTGAAATTTGACAATGATACACTGAATAAGGTGTGTCGGCTGGTAAAATGGCACGATGCCAGACCTCTTCCGGAAATGGTTTCCGTGCGCCGTGCAGTAAATAAGATCGGAGAGGATATCTTTCCTCTTTATCTGGAAGTACAGGAGGCAGACATGCTTGCTCAGAGTACCTACAGAAGAGAGGAAAAAACAGCCAGGATCCAGGGAGTACGAAAGTGCTATGAAGAAATTCTGGAGAAAAATCAATGTATGTCTCTGAAATCTCTTGCAGTTACCGGACGTGATCTGATCGCTGCAGGATGTAAGCCCGGACCAGGGCTGGGGGATATTCTGGATGAAATGCTGGAGCATGTCCTGGAATATCCGGAAGATAATACCAAAGAAAAACTGATGGAACTTTTTAAAAAGAATGTGTAATACAGGTCCGGATCAAAGGAATCCGGGCCTGTTCGTTTTGTTCAGATAAAAATGTTTTTGCTGCAGATTCAAATTTATAGAAGAAATCAGGTTTTGTCCTCATATTTTTCCGCCTTCTTCACATAAGATAGAAGGTACAAAAAATGAGGGGGAAACCGATTTGTATGATTATGGACTCAGCACCCTGACTCAGTATCAGCTGACAGTCAGAACTACAGCCCGGACAAGAGGCGCGCTTCTTTGTCAGACAGACACAGGAGATTATATCATTCGTGAATTTAAAGGATCTGAGAGGAAACTGAAAAAACAACAGGAACTTCTTTTAAAAATGAAAGATGCCGGATGCCTGGTGGATGTATATGTTCCTAATAAAGATGGAGAACTGATTTCCTGGGACAGGGACGGAATCCCCTATACGCTTCAGCAGTGGGTTGAAGGGCGGGAGTGTGATCCAAGATCAAAGGAAGAGATTCTGATAGCAGTACGGACTCTGGCAGTGATCCATAAAGAGATGTACCTGCCTTTAGAGAAGGATTATGTGGAGCCGGATCTTTCTGACGAATATCGCCGTCATAATCAGGAGCTTCGAAAGATTCGCAAATTTATCCGAAAAAAAGGTCCTTCCAGTGTTTTTGAAAAAGAATATCTGAAAGCAGTAGAATGGTTCCTTAAAAGGGCAGAGCAGGCAGAGCAGATGCTGGAGGATTCCTCTTATCAGAAACTGCGCAGGGAGGCTTTTATTAAAGGGAGTATCTGTCATGGAGAATACAATCAGCACAATGTACGAATATTGAAAAAAGGAGCAGGAGTAACGGGGTTTTCTCATTGGTCTTATGGGATACAGACAGGAGACCTTTATCGATTTATGCGTAAGATTCTGGAGAAGTATAACTGGAATCCTCAGTTGGCAGAAGAAATGCTGACAACCTACAGCAGGGTCAGTCCTCTTTCAAAAGAGGAAAAAGAACACCTGAAGATCCGTTTTTCATATCCTGACAAATTCTGGAAAATTTCTAATTATTATTACACACATAATAAAGCCTGGATTTCGGAAAAAAACACAGAAAAGCTTCAGATGCTTATCCGTCAAAAGGAAAAATGGGATGCATTTTGTAAAGAATGCTTCAGATAAAAGGCGGTTCATACTTCCCTTTTTCGGAAAA
>USDN01000098.1 GCA_900553515.1 uncultured Blautia sp.
ATGTGTCTCACTGTTTAGTTATCAAGGTTCTTTGTTTCTGTCTCTCAGACAGCTCATTTACTTTATCACATCTGTTTTCGTTTGTCAAGAACTTTTTTCAAATTTTTTCAAACTTTTTCGATGTTTGTTTTTGTAAATCTCTGTCTCGCTGACAGCTTGTTTACTTTAACACATTTATTTGTGCTTGTCAACAAGTTTTTTCATTTTTTTTGTTTTTCTTTTTTAACCAGAAAAACAAGAAATCCGCTCCATTTCGAAGCGGATTTAAGTATAACACTACAATTCTATTGCGTCAAGTACTTTTTTTAATTTCCGTAAAAAATACTCATAAAGAAATTTACAAAAATATCATATTCGTACAGAACACTAAGAAAAGCATCCTTTTCAATCAATGCCAACCCTTCTTTTCCAATCTGTGTACTGCATAAAACTGTGATCACCAAAAAAGCAATCCATACAAACAAAATCCCTTTTACCAATCCTGTCACCCCTCCGGCAAGCTTATTTGCACTTTTTAAAACAGGAAGTCCCGCAAGAAGATTCAGGATATATGTCCCCATACGCAGTATCACTGACGCCAGAAGATACGATACAAAAAAAGACAAACCATTGACGATCATACGGGCCAGAGATTCCGATACATATTCTGTAAAAGAATCCACAGCCAAATAATGGTAAACCTCTGAATTATTATTTGATTCCAGCCCTTTCCTCAGCAATTCCGGAAGTTCCATATTTTCTATAAACCCATTCTGATCTCCCGTATCATCGGCATTGTGCCCTGTCAGGATCTGCTGGGATACCACAAAGTTTTCACAGCTTTCCTGTATTTTTGCATACACCGGAGTATTTTCCATAAAAAATTCATTTACATAAGGATTGATCGCCCAGGAAACTGCTATAGACAGAAACACAAAAAAGAATGACACAACCTCTCTGATAAATCCCCGTTTGTATCCTTTTGCAGCTGTCAATACCAAGATCACAATAACCACCACGCCTAACCAAGTCACCATCCTGCCACACTCCTCAGCTCAGCTTGATCACCCTGACTCCACTGTCCATTACCAGCAGATAACGATTCCAGCCAATCTTTATAAAATTGTTAATACTGCCGTCTACAGTACCTGTATACTTTGTGGTTCCTCTGCTGTTCATCACACAGATCTGAGAATCATTGTAGAGCAAAATACTTCCTCCGCTCATTTTAATGGTGGTATACGGTATATTAAACTTTTTTTCAAATCGGAGACTTCCGTCCGGAGAATATACTTTCATGGTATATTTCTTATCTTTATCTCCATTCTTAAATACCATTCCTATAGTCTCATCATCACAAAAAGTACTGACGATCTCTTTATCAACTTTTTCAGTTACAGCCTCTTTTGGTATCTGCCGCCCTTTATATAATGTAAAACCATCCTCACGAAGCGCCAATGAACTGTCTGCATCCAGATATTCAATTTCCGGGATCACTACGCCTTCATATGTATAGCCACTGACAATTCTGTCCGGTTCATTCTGACCTACATCTCCAAAGTTATAAAATGCAACATAACTTGTAGTATCGCTGCCATCTACAAACTGATAAGTTACCATCATGATCTCACCATCATCTGACACTGCAACATCCATAGGATATCCCGGATCTTCTACATGAGTCTGATTTTCTGCGATCAGACTTCCATCTGAAGCATAATAATTGATCCATGTAGAATCTCCTCCATCCAGGATTGCTGCAACCAATCCGTTTGCCGATATCCTTGCTTTTACAATACTATAAGAGGTCGTCACACTTCCCGACTCCCCCTCTTTGTTAAATATCTTCAGCGCTGTGCCATCCACATCTGCGATCACCGCCCAGTCCCCGTTGATATCTGCTACGGGATTCTGCATTTCATAAAGCGAACTCCAATAGGCACTCATTTCATTATTAACAAGAGAAGCTCCATCCGGACTGTATCTCAGGATTCTGCCGGACATAAATTCATACTGATTAGAAACAACATCTTCCTGTTCATGAGTCTGTATGGTTTTATAACTGCGATAGCTTCTTTTTTCTATAAAAATCAGCAGCGCTGCTGCCGCCGCAACAATCGCGGCAGCAGTAATGACTGTTTTTCGCATTACCGCATGCCGATGTCTGGACAACTGCTGCTGATAATCTTCTCCATTTCTGCCGGAGGCCCGGGCAGCTTTTTCATTTTGAGCTTGTATTCTGGCCCTCTTCCGTTTCTTTAGAAATTTTTTAAATACGTTTGACATAATAAACCTTACCTTTCGGATACCGTCATCAACTCACCGAAAACGGGCGCAGATCTGATCCCCGTCCATTTTCTGATATGTTATTATAGCAAATATCTTAAGGCAATACAATTATTTGTCCAGGATAAATGATCTCATCCGCAGTGATTCCATTTAATCTGCATATTTCCTCAACCGCCTCCATATTTCCATAGTTCTGTATACTGATCTGATACAGCGTATCCCCAGGACGGATGATATAAGATCTGGCGCCTCCGGAAGTTTCTTCCGATTTACCCTCCAATACATTTTGCTGCTCCCGTACCCTTCTCTCTGCTTTTCTTATATCAGACTCCTGTTTATATATAGATTCCGAATTTTTTTCCTGTTCCTCACTTGCCAAATCTGTCTCTTTCTCGATTTTCTCCTGTCGATCCCCCTGTTCCTTCGGTTCATCATCCGCACTCCCCATTTTCTGACTGCCCGATTCCAGCTCATCTTTTTTCTGTTCTTCTTCCTTCTGGCTGGTGCTTTTTTGTCTCTCATCCTCTCCATCGGTATCTTTCCGTTTTCTGTTTTCCTGTATCTTTTCTTCCATTTTGTTTTTTTCTTGTCCGACTGCTTTTTCTTCTTTTTTGACTTCCTCTTCTTTGTCTGCCGCCTCATCGGTTGCCGCCTCCGTTTTTTCGGCTTCAAGCACTGCTGATACTGTCTCTGTCCTGGAATCTACAGCCTGAATTGACTGATAATCCTGATAAAATTTCAATCCTGCCACCGATACCGCTAAAACCAGACAGGCAGTTGCTGCATATGAAAAAACAGAGGTTCTTTCTTCCAGTTCCTCCGTTCCTTTTTCTTCAATGTTATTCTTCTTTTTCTGTATGATCTTTCGGAAAGCTTTGACTGCTTCATCCGGAACTTCTTCCTGACGTTGTTCTCTGTCTGTTTTTTTCTCAAGCATATATGCCTGCATCTGCGGATTTTTTTCATAGTAGAGATAATATCCGCTTTGTTTTACCAGAAAATTATTTTCATATCTGAAAAAAGCCTCTTCTCTTTCTGCCGGATCCATCAGCATCAGTACCTTATCTCCCCCTCCAAAGTTCTTTAAATGAGTCCTCTGGAAAATTTCTGAAGCCTCCAGAGACAATCCTCTCTCTGAAAAAAACCACCCTACGATCTCCTGTCCCTCAAAATACGTTTCCATCTCCTGGTGAATTTTCTGCCAGATCTGATCTGTAAATTCAATATGCTCCCGGGACAGTTCTTCTGTATCCGCGGACAATGCACCTTTTATAAATACATAGGCAGCTCCTGAATCCCACTTTGTTTCTCCTGCCAAAACTGCCAGACAGCTTTTTTCTCCTCCGTCTTCTTCTGCTCCTGCGTATCTTCCCAAAAAAGTATACACATAATCCTCCATATAGATTCGGCAGTCTCCTTTGATCAATCCTATCTGACGTATATTTTTTGGCACAGAAAATATGCCTTCATTACCTTTCGCCTCCTGTTTTTCATCTTTATAGATGACTTCTATCATTTTATATCACCCCTTCGGGTACAAGGATATCATATAGAAAATGCAGATTTTATCGTATTGTAAGAGAGCTTTATGATAATTTAACGACATATTCTGCAAAGTGCATATTTTCTCTTTTCAAAGGATAAAATAAATCAGGACAAACAGCACAGGAGATGCCTATGACCTTTTATATTGACACAAAAAAAACCGGCTCCGCCGGAAAGATCTCATGGTTCCTAAAAAAATGCATCCTCAATCATTCAGCCAGCTGGAGTGAGCTGGTTTTCCTCTGCATTGGAACAGACCGGCTTACCGGAGACTGCCTGGGACCTTATGTTGGACAGCAGCTTACCCGGCGGCTTCCTGGAAAATTCCATATATACGGAACTTTATCTCATCCTGTCCATGCACTGAATCTCTGCGATACAAGCAATCACATCATCAAACGCCATCCTCAGGCTCTGGTGGTCGCTATAGATGCCTCTTTGGGACAAAAAAAGCACCTGGGCTATGTAACCATTGGAAATGGTGCACTTTACCCAGGTGCTGCCGTCCAAAAGGAGCTTCCTCCTGTTGGAGATATTCATATTACAGGAATCGTAAATACTGCCGGGATGATGGAACAGCTTACTCTGCAGACAACACGGCTATCCACCGTGATCAGTCTGGCAGACAAGATCACAGAAGGGATCCTGGCTGCAGTCCCGCATTCAACTCAAAAATCCTGTTTTATACAAAAGCTTTGATCTGTTTGTAGATACCTTCTCCATCCAGACCATATTTTTCCAGAAGAGCCACTGCCGGACCGGACTCACCAAACACATCGTTGACACCAATACGTTTTACCGGTACCGGAGCCTTCTCAGCCAGACATTCGCAGACTGCACCGCCAAGACCGCCAATAATAGAATGTTCCTCTACTGTAACAACCTTACCGGTTTCTTTTGCCGCTGCCACGATCAGATCCTCATCAAGCGGTTTGATGGTATGGATATTGATAACTTTAGCCTCGATTCCGTCTGCTGCAAGCTTTTCAGCAGCTTCCAGAGATGCTGCTACACAAAGTCCGTTTGCAACGATTGTAAGGTCTTTTCCTTCACGAAGGACAATACCTTTGCCAAGTTCAAACTTATAATCCGGTCTGTCATTGATCACCGGAACAGCAAGACGTCCAAAACGCATATATACAGGTCCTACATGCTCATAAGCAGCCTTTACCATAGCCTTTGCCTCGATATCATCAGAAGGAGAGGCAACAACTACACCCGGAATACTTCTCATCAGGGCAAAATCCTCACAGCACTGATGGGTAGCGCCATCCTCACCTACGGAAATTCCGCCGTGAGTAGCACCGATCTTTACATTCAGTTTTGGATATGCCACAGAGTTACGTACCTGTTCAAAAGCACGGCCTGCTGCAAACATAGCAAAAGTGCTCACAAAAGGAACCTTGCCTGTTGTAGCAAGTCCTGCACCGATTCCTACCATATTACACTCTGCGATACCACAGTCGATATGACGTTCCGGGAATTCTTTTTTGAACATTCCTGTCTGGGTAGCTGCAGCAAGGTCAGCGTCCAGAACAACAAGATCCTCATGCTCTTTTCCAAGTTCTACCAGAGCCTCGCCATAGCTGGCTCTTGTTGCAATTTTCTTTACATCTGACATAATGCTTCACCTGCCTTTTCCAGTTCTTCCATAGCCTGCGCATACTGCTCATCATTCGGAGCTTTTCCGTGCCATCCTGCCTGGTCTTCCATAAAGGATACACCTTTACCCTTTAATGTTTTCATAACAATAGCTACAGGCATTCCCTTTACAGTTCTTGCCTCATCAAAAGCAGCTTTCAGCTGATCCATATCGTTTCCGTCTTCCACATTGATCACATGGAAATTAAACGCTTCAAATTTTTTGTCAATAGGGTATGGAGAGCATACTTCATCGATTCTTCCATCGATCTGAAGTCCGTTGTTGTCAACGATTACTACAAGATTATCCAGTTTACGGAAGCCTGCAAACATAGCCGCCTCCCATACCTGTCCCTCCTGGATCTCACCATCTCCAAGAAGAGTATATACTCTGTAGGAATCATTGCTCAGTTTTGCAGAGAGAGCCATACCTACTGCTGCAGAGATACCCTGTCCCAGAGATCCGCTGGACATGTCAACTCCCGGAATATGTTTCATATCCGGATGTCCCTGAAGATAAGAGCCCAGATGACGAAGAGTCTTAAGATCCTCTTTTGGGAAATATCCTCTCTCAGCCAGTACAGAATAAAGTCCCGGTGCAGTATGTCCCTTGGAAAGTACAAAACGGTCACGGTCTGCCTTCTTCGGATCTTTCGGGTCGATATTCATCTCTTCAAAATACAGATAAGTAAATAAATCAGCTGCAGAAAGGGATCCGCCCGGATGACCGGCCTTTGCAGCATGGACTGCGGTCACAATGTCCTTACGGACTTCATTTGCAGTCTTCTGAAGCTCTAATTTATTCATGATATTCTCCTTTTGTTCTGCTTATTCACCAAACACAGCTTTGTAATCCTGCTGGAATTTCTCGATACCTGCATCTGTCAGAGGATGATGTGTCATCTGCTCCAGAACTTTGTATGGTACAGTTGCAATATGGCCGCCTGCAAGAGCGCACTCTGTTACGTGCATCGGATGACGTACACTTGCACAGATGATCTCTGTCTCAAGACCTGCAATATCAAAGATCTGAACAATCTGACGGATCAGTTCCACACCGTCTGTGGAAATATCATCCAGTCTTCCAAGGAACGGAGAAACATAGGTAGCACCTGCTCTTGCAGCAAGAAGCGCCTGATTTGCAGTGAAGATCAGAGTTACATTTGTCTTGATACCCTCTTTGGAAAGAACTTTGACAGCCTTCAGCCCCTCAACTGTCATAGGAATCTTTACAACCATGTTCGGGTGGATCTTGGCAATCTCACGGCCTTCTGCGATCATTCCCTCTGCATCTGTTGTAGTAGCCTTTACCTCACCGCTGATCGGTCCGTCTACAATTGAAGTAATCTCTTTGATAACCTCTTTAAAATCTCTTCCTTCTTTTGCAATCAGAGACGGGTTTGTAGTTACACCACAGATGATCCCCATATCATTTGCTTTACGGATATCTTCTACATTTGCTGTGTCAATAAAAAATTTCATTCTTTTTCCCTCCTGTTTTGTTTTGGTAGTGTCAAAAACTACCTGTTTTTTATTGTTCTAAATCCTTTAAAACCTTGA
>USDN01000099.1 GCA_900553515.1 uncultured Blautia sp.
TTAACAGGTAACATAAAAATCGCCCTCCAGTCGATGAAAATAAAATATATTCAATCGGCTTCGCCGCAAATTTTGAGCGATTTGTCAAGCCTTTTTTGACAAAAAAGTGGGGGATTTTAATAAAAAGGAATCTGAAAGCCTTATGTTTATTGGCTTAAAGATTCCGAGAGATTATAACCCTCAGAAGGAGGTAAAAAATTGGGAAGAATAATAGCAGTAGCAAACCAGAAAGGTGGAGTTGGTAAATCTACTACAGCCATTAATTTATCAGCCTGTCTTGCAGAAAAAGGGAAAAAGGTACTGGCAATTGACATTGATCCGCAGGGAAATACTACCAGTGGATTAGGCGTTGATAAAAACAATGTGGAAAATACTTTGTACGAGCTTTTGTTAGGACAATCCCAGCCAAAAGATACTATTATTAAGGATGTTGTGGAGAATGTTGATCTGATCCCTTCCAATATTAATCTATCCGGGGCAGAAATTGAGTTGATCGGTGTAGATGATAAGGAATATATCTTAAAGAGGATCACAGAAAAAATCCGCAGAAAGTATGATTATATTATCATGGATTGTCCGCCGTCATTAAATATGCTGACGATTAATGCTCTTACAGCAGCAACTTCTGTGCTGGTGCCGATTCAGTGTGAATATTACGCACTGGAAGGTCTGTCACAGTTAATACATACCATAGATTTGGTAAAGGAACGTCTGAATAAACGCCTGGTTATGGAAGGTGTTGTATTTACAATGTATGATGCCAGAACAAATCTGTCCTTGCAGGTTGTAGAGAATGTAAAAGATAATCTTCAGCAAAATATTTATAAGACAATCATTCCCAGAAATGTAAGACTGGCAGAGGCCCCCAGCTATGGACAGCCGATCACAATATATGATCCGCGTTCCGCAGGGGCAGAAAGCTACCGTCTTTTAGCAGAAGAAGTAATCAACAGGGAGGGTGAATAATGGCAGCAAAGAAAACTGGGCTTGGCAGAGGACTGGATGCTCTTTTTCCAGATAAAACTGTCGCAGCAAAGTCCGGGACAAAAGAAGCAAAAGAAAAGACTACGGTTCACCAAAAGAAAAAAGCAGATTCAGAACAGGAAAAGGTTTTAGGCGGACCAATGATGGTAAAAATATCAAGCGTAGAACCTGATCGTCAGCAGCCTCGAAAGAAATTTGATGAGGATGCATTACTGGAGTTATCAGAATCCATCAAACAATATGGTGTTCTTCATCCGCTTCTTGTATCTGATAAAAATGGATATTATGAGATTATAGCAGGAGAGAGACGCTGGAGAGCTGCAAAGATGGCAGGACTTAAAGAGATACCGGTTGTCATCAAGGAGTTTTCGGCTCAGGAAGTGGTGGAAATATCCCTGATCGAGAATATTCAGCGGGAAGATCTGAATCCAATTGAAGAAGCCCTGGCTTATAAAAGATTGATTGAAGAGTTCCATTTGAAACAGGATGAAATTGCAGAACGTGTTTCAAAGAGCAGAACAGCAGTGACCAATTCCATGCGTCTTTTGAAACTGACTCCAAAGGTACAGGAGATGGTCATTGATGAAATGATCTCAGCAGGACATGCACGGGCAATTCTGAGTATTTCTGATGCAGAAACCCAGGAAATGGTAGCTTTGAAAGTTTTCGATAATAAACTGAGTGTTCGAGAGACAGAAGATCTTGTAAGAAAGATTTTGAAACCTTCAAATAAAAAAGAAAAAGTTTCAAACCCTGCAGAAGATGCAATTTATGAGAGCCTGGAAGAAAAAATGAAAGGGATCACAGGAACACGAGTATTTATCCACAGAAAGAAGAATAATAAAGGTAAAATAGAAATTGAATATTATTCCAGAGAGGATCTGGAACGTATCATTGATCTGTTTGAATCTATTGGATAAAAGGGGTATGCCATGAGTGTTATTTTTGATAATATAGGTATTGATCCCGGAATCATTATCATTTTATTGCTTTTGATCGTAATTGTTCTCATCGGCTGTATGATTAGTTACAGTATGAGACTGAAGCGTCTGGAGCGAAAATATAAGATGTTTATGAAGGGAAGCGATGCCCAGTCGCTGGAAAAAACTTTTGTCAGGAAATTTGCACAGATCGACCGTCTTTATGAGGCAAAGGAGGATCATGAGCAGTCTATCAATTCGATCATCAAAAATTTCCGTCTGATCTTCAGCAAATATGGTGTGGAAAAATACGATGCTTTTGATGATGTTGGTGGAAAACTGAGCTTTGCCCTGGCGCTTTTGGACAAGGAAAATACAGGTCTGATCCTGAATGCAGTCCACAGTCGTGATAACTGTTTCCTTTATCTGAAAGAGATTGTAAAGGGAGAGTCTTATGTAATGCTTAGCCAGGAAGAGGTAGAAGCGTTAAGAAAAGCTGTGAATTTTGGCTTTGGAGAACTGGACGAAAGTGATGAAGAAAATTTAAAATAAAAGAATATTTTTGAGGAGGAATCACAATGTTAGACATTAAATTTGTCAGAGAAAACCCGGAGGCAGTAAAACAGAATATCAGAAATAAATTTCAGGACAGCAAACTGGAATTAGTAGATAAGGTTCTGGAACTGGATAAAGAGAACAGAGCAATCAAAGGAGAGGTAGAGGCTCTCAGAGCAGAGAGAAATAAAATTTCCAAACAGATCGGTGCTCTGATGGGACAGGGCAAACGCGAAGAGGCAGAGGAAGTAAAGAAACAGGTAGCTGCTTCCGGCGCACGCATTGATGAGCTTTCTGCAAGAGAAAAGGAAGTAGAGGAAGAGCTTCTGAAAAATATGATGGTTATTCCGAATATCATCGATCCGTCTGTTCCGATTGGAAAAGACGACAGTGAAAACGTAGAGGTAGAAAAATATGGCGAGCCGGTTGTTCCAGATTTTGAAGTTCCGTATCATACAGAAATTATGGAAGCTTTTGACGGAATCGATCTGGACAGCGCAAGAAGAGTTGCAGGAAATGGATTCTATTATCTGATGGGAGATATTGCAAGACTTCACTCTGCAGTCATTTCCTATGCCCGTGATTTTATGATCAACAGAGGCTTTACTTACTGCGTTCCGCCTTTTATGATCAGGAGCAACGTGGTAACAGGTGTTATGAGCTTTGCTGAGATGGACGCCATGATGTACAAGATCGAAGGGGAGGATCTTTACCTGATCGGTACAAGTGAGCATTCCATGATCGGTAAATTTATCGATCAGATCATTCCGGAGCAGGAGCTGCCAAAAACTCTGACCAGCTATTCTCCATGTTTCCGTAAAGAAAAAGGTGCACATGGTCTGGAAGAAAGAGGCGTTTATCGTATTCATCAGTTTGAAAAGCAGGAAATGATTGTTGTCTGCAAACCGGAAGAAAGCAAAATGTGGTTTGATAAATTATGGCAGAATACCGTGGATCTGTTCCGTTCTCTTGATATTCCGGTTCGTACATTGGAATGCTGCTCCGGAGATCTTGCAGATCTTAAAGTGAAATCTGTTGACGTAGAGGCATGGTCTCCAAGACAGAAGAAATATTTTGAGGTAGGAAGCTGTTCCAACCTGGGCGATGCTCAGGCGCGTCGTCTGAAAATCCGCGTAAACGGTGAGGACGGTAAGAAATATCTGGCTCATACCTTAAATAACACAGTTGTTGCACCGCCAAGAATGCTGATCGCTTTCCTGGAAAATAACCTGAATGCAGATGGTTCTGTAAATATTCCGGAAGCACTTCAACCATACATGGGCGGTATGAAGAAGATTGAAAAGAAAACCCGTGCATAAAACGGGCATGGAGGTGTTTTTGTGCACAGTTATCTGAGAGCAGTTGGTTTTTCTGATATAAAAAGCAGGGAAGGGATTAAAGAAATCATCGGAGATACGGTAAGAAACTACGATGAGAAAGTGGCAGTAGAAGATCATAAGGATGGAGTTTTTGTGGAGTTTTCCAAAAACTATGGATGTGACTGCGGCATTACTGTGTGTGGACAGTATGATGAATATAATCGCTTCCATGTAGATTATTATTTTCCTTTTTTCCGGGGAACAGGAATCACCACACAGGAGCAGGTAACTGTGGAAAGACATCTGGATAAAGAGTCTTTTGCAGGAGCCTGTGATGATCTGAGAATCGGGATCACACTGATCTTTTATCTTCAGGATGCGGCAGAATATCTGAGAGAAAAGTCAAAAGGAAATTTTGGAGATCAGCCGCTGACTTTGTCCGGACTGGCAAAGGAAGGAAGAATTCTTCTTCCCGCTCTGAAAGATAAGGAGGCTGTGAAGGTAGAACAGGAGATTACCAGAAACAGAAATCATCTTATGGCTGCAGCACGGGACGGCGATCAGGAGGCAATGGAAAACCTGACCATGGAAGATATGGATACATATTCCATGATTGCTCAGAGGATTGGAAAGGAAGATGTTTTTTCTATTGTTGACTCCTACTTTATGCCTTATGGAATACAGTGTGATCAGTACAGTATCCTTGGAGAAATTTTGGATTTTCATTCTTTCAAAAATATTCTGACAGGAGAAGAAATTCTACAGATGACCGTAGAATGCAATAATCTTCAGTTTGACGTCTGCATTAACAGAAAAGATCTTCTTGGAGAGCCTGAAGCAGGCAGACGATTAAGAGCAAATATCTGGCTTCAGGGACAGCTCCATTTTTAAAATATCTGTTTTAATGAAAACAGATGGAAACAGTTTTCAGAAGATATTCAGAGAGAAATCGTCTGCCGGAATAATCGGCAGACGATTTTTACTACAGGAGGTATGGCATGGATCGGGCAAATGTCAGTTTTACTTTTCTTGATCGTGTAACAGAGGTGGAATTAAATGTACGGGACGGAAGATGGCAGTCTGCACTGGCGCTGGCGCTGACACTTCCTGATATCTGCGGAGGGATTGCTTTTCCGGATATTGTAAAGAGATACAGAGATGGACGTATTATGCTGGATCGGCAGAAAAATCCTACCCGTGACGTAGGAACTCAGTATATCCGGTGGTTCGACGAATATGCAGGTGATTTCTTTAAGGTTTCCCCGGAGGATGAAGCGCCTTATATCTGCGGAGAAAGATGCTGGCAGCTTCGCTGCGAATATCTCCATCAGAACAAAGGTTTTTTTAATGACGAAAACAGCAGTCATATCCGTTTTCATCTGGGAATTAATTGCGGGACATCAGTGTGTCAGCTGGATCAGCAGGAAATCCGGAATGGAAGTACAGATGTCCGGATCGATATTGAACAGTTCTGTATCCGAATGAGCAGAGCTGCCAGAAGCTTTTATGAAGCTGTTCACAAGGAAAAGGATTTCAGCCTTTATAATACGCCGGTACTGGACTTTATACAGGCAGGACAGGGAACAAGAACAAATCCTCTGCTCACTATTTTGTGTAGTGATCCAACATATGCAAAGGGGTTATCTATGGCTGTAAAATCTGTTTCTGATCAGACTCCGATATTTTCTTCGATAGAAGAAGCCCGAAAGCAATTAGGAAAAAGAAAGCCTGTAGTCTGGATCGTAATGGATGAAGTGATAAAAGAAAATGAACAGGAATGGAAAAAGAGCAGGAAACGACCGATTATCCTTCTGACCGGAAATCCACAAAATTATATTCAATCTGAACAGGATAAGCTGACGATTCTTACATTGCCGGTAAAACCGGAAGAACTGCGAAATGCAATCAGGAAATACCTGCGGTAAAGGAGGCGGATCAATTATGGAATATCTGATTTCAGGAATACTTGTTTTATTCATTGCGGGGCTGATAATTTTTCTGAAGAAAAAGAACGATCAGATAAAGAAGCTCACAGAACAGTTAAGAGAAGTCCAAAGCCGGGATCTGACAGTACAGACAAAAATATCTGAAACAGAAAAGCTTTGCAGTATGATCTGGAAATATGCCAATATGGTTCATTTATATGCTTCTCTGACAGAAGAGCAGGCGGGGATGGATTCCATAAAAGAAAAGCAGAAAGAGATTATAAAAGAGACAGAAAAAGTGCTGGAGCAGGTGAAAGAACATATTTCAGATAAATAACTGAAGATATTGTAAAAGAAAGATAAATATATTTTCAGAAATACAATTATTTTCAGAGAAATACAATTATCCCCTTGTAATTTTGATAAGGATATAGTACAATTTAATTTGCGGATTGAACAGAACATACAGTTGTCTGTTACAGTCAGAAATTGAAAGTCAGTCCTGTTAGTTTAACGGATAAAACAAGCGCCTCCTAAGAGAAAGCCGAGGCATTCCCCAAAGGGAAAAAATGAAAAACAACTTTCAGTTCGAATCTATTCTGAAAAATGCCAAAGGTGACAACAAAGCATTCCCCAAATTGGGGAACGTTCTAATGTTACCAAATCGAAAAAATCTGTAGATTGACAACTCAA
>USDN01000100.1 GCA_900553515.1 uncultured Blautia sp.
AACTTCGAGAACCCGTCCACCACAAACGCCGTCTCAACCACAGCCGCCTCGCCGTCTGTCTCAATGACCTTCAGCGTTCCCGGCTCTGCGTTGACCGTATCCATAATCGTCTCAACCGGGTTTTCCGGATCCGCCTCCTCGATAATCACATCATCAAGAATTTCCTCTTCAAGTGGAACCGCATCTGCGTTCAGGCTCATAAGAGACATGGTCATAGGAACCGCTGCTGTTTCGTCTTCTTCTACAGTCACTGCCTTTGCCACAGTTTCTACCCGGATTCCCTGATCCGTTTCTGCGTGATGCTGAACCTTCAGGGTTCCCACATCCACATCGTCCGGAAGAAGGTTTCCATCCATGCGGATTTTCACCTGAACCTCGCTTCCTGCTGCCGGTTCTATCTCTTCATCATTCAGGCAGAAGCCGATGTCCAGAGCCATCATTCCGCCATATTCTTCATTGGCTTCATCCAGGGCATTCTTTGCATCCTGATATTCATTTCCATCTTCTGTCAGATATCTGGCTCTCAGTTCTGCGCCCTCAGGAATGGTTCCTCTCTTGGCTGTCACATCTACCAGAATATTTTCCGCGCCGTCTACCGGCATACTGTATCGGGTCAGTGCATTGGAATCTGTAGCTATCAGAGACATATCATCCAGCCCCAGGCTTCCTGTTGTGGTCAGAAAACCAACTGCCGTTCCCTCTTCCACGCTGGTCAGCTCATAAATCTCGCCCTCCAGCTCATCTGCCGGCTTTTCCTCCGGAATCTCTGTTTCCACTTCCTCACTGTCAGAAGGTGTGGCCGGCATTCCGTTGGAAGGTGTTGCTGTCTCAGCTTCCTCACCTGTTTTTGTTGTATCAATCACAGGGGAAGGTGATGTTATCAGCTCTGCATCAGACTTTACATTTACCGGTATCACAAATTCCGGTGTGTGCTTTTCATCAACTGCAACCGTGACTTTCTGATCCTTCTCAGAACGATTGACTGCCAGTAACATCAACTCTTCTGTGCCGTCTATTACATAATCATCACGTTCGCCTTCAACCAGCTCACTCTCTTCGATTCTTGCAAAGATTCTCAGTTCTGTCCGATTTCCCTTTTTCCCGTTTTCCAGATTTAATTCATAATAATCGCCCGGCTCCAGGAAAAAGTCTTCATATTCTGCGCTACTTCCGCCTGTGAATTCCACATCTGCCCGTGCATCTCCGGCAATGGCATTCTGCAAAGCTTCATACAGCTCTTCTCCTGTCAGCTGGAAACGATGAAGCTCATTTCCATTTGACGGTGTTGCTGTGTCAACGGTATTGCTGGGAGTTGCCAGACTGCTTTCTCCGGAAACAATCACATTGGATGCATTTGCAATACTGCCTGCATTTCCCATAACCATACTGGCACAAAGCATTGCCGCACAGAACCGTTTTCCCTTATGACTCCAAAAATGCTGAGTTTTTCTTTTTATTTCGTTTATGTGATTCTGCATCCTGGAATTTTCTCCCATTGTCTGTTATCCCTCCCTCTTCTTTATTTTTGTATCTTTCAGTCTTTCTGTTTTAATCATTTTCCAATTCCTCCCCTTCCTTACTGTCCAACGCACTGTCGATCAGCTTCAGAAGCTCCAGCGCACTGCGAAAGCTCTGGCGTTCATTTTTTTCTGCCCAGATGACGTCTCCCTGCCAGGTTGCATTCTGCCGGTACCTGACATGTACGACAAAGGTTCCTTTTCCTCCATTTTTATTGTGTAAACGTGATGCATCCATTTGAAGTTCGACCCCTTTCCCCTGTACTTCTCCGGCAACGGGTTTCTTTGTTGAAAAGGAACGGCTGTCTGTAGAACTCTGTGGAAAATTCCACTGATTAAACAGATTTTCTATCGACCGTACCATCTCCATAGTTCCTTGAAAGGACAGCGGCTCATCTGAATATTGATGCCAAATCCGTCCAGTATATTCTCCATTATTTCCCCCATCGATTCCAATACAAATCAGATTGGGGGCATACAGATTGTAAACGACTGTCCCCATTTTTCTCACCTCTTATATATGACACTTTACCAGACAGATTATTAAAGAAACTCTTAAAAAATATTAAATTTTTAAAAAATGTATAAAAAAACAGATAAGCGCTTTTTTGCACTTCCTGCTCTTCATCTGTCTTATATTTCTTTTTAAATATCTTTTAAATCTGCCAGCGACGCCACTGTATAGCTGATGGAAGCCTTGGTTTGAATCTTCTCCCTCAGCCGGTTTTTGATTCTCTGGTATACAATCTCACAATTCTCTTTATTGGTTCCAACCAGCATAATCAGATACTGAGACTGGTTATATCTGGTAAAGGTATCTCCTTCTCTCAAACATCCGCAAATCACCTGCTCCAGATCCGCTGAGCGAAGCTTCAGCTTTTCCTGATTCTGGATCGGCTTCCCCTCATAATCGCTCAGAGTACAAAGCATCAGGTAAATGGATTTTCCCAGACGTTCCATATTTCTTCTTGAAACATGGCAGATCTCAGTGAAGGTCCGGTAATCGCAGAAATATGCTCCCCGCCTGCGTCCCTCCTTCTTTTCACTCAATTCCCGTTTAATAAATTCCATATCTCCCGGCAGCGCATGGGAACTCTGGCTGATCTTCTCATAACATTCCAGCATCTCCGGTGTAGGATCCAGTCCCATTTCATCCGAATACATCTGAACCATCTGATGATAAATCTCCAGAGCTCTCTCATTTTCTCCTTTTGCTAAAAGAGCATCAATCTGATCCAGCTGCCAATTTTCATAAGGAAACAGCCTGACAGCCTTTTCGTACAATGCCTCCAGTTCTGCATCCATTCCGTTTCGTTTGAAATAATCCGCCAGTCTCTGAACACAGGTATCAAAAATCATCTTCAGCTGCAGATTCTCCTCAATAACCCATATCTCCGTGGAAATGTCAGGAAGCAGTTCTCCCTTATACAGATCCAACGCCTGCTTATAATAACAGGCGCTTTTCTCTTCATTCAATTCTCTGTCCCCGGCTTCCGCCAGCTCCACAAAACTCTGAACATCGGTTCTTACTGGAATCTCTGTTCCCGCCATATAATCTCCCTCTATACGAATAATATAATTGCAGTCTGGCAGTCCCGCTGCCGGAAGCTGTTTTTTTACCTGATGGAGAAGATTGTTGATGCTGTTATTGGCGTCCGCCACTTCTCTTCGGTCATACAACGCGTCAATCAGCTCTTTTTTAGAAATTCTTCTTTCTCCCCTGAGCCAAATCAACTGCAGAAGCTGGATAAATTTTAAGGTATTTTTCCTTCCTATCAGAATCTCTTTTCCCTGATAGGTAACAGAAAAACCTCCAAGCATACAGACCTCCAACACTGTCTGTTTTTGGAATTCCATTTTATCCCCCCCGAAAAAATATAGTACACCAGCAGGAATTCTCTATTGATTGTCAAAAAAATGCCAATGAAATGTGTAATTCTCCATTCGCATTCAGTCACAAAAATAGAATAACATAAAATGCGCAGAAATGCCATAAATTCTGCACTTTTTATGTATATTTTATTGCTTTTTATCTTTTTTTAATATAATCAATCATTCCTTCCCTGAAGTTATTATATTGGTTTTTCCTATAAAAAACAATCCGTTTGGCACGAACATACATTTTCTGGCCTCGAAAAGACAAAGAGAATACTGGAACTCCCCCATATTTTTATGATAAAATAAAACAGAAAAGGACGTGATTCTCATGAAAATTGCCATCGTAGATGATGAGCAGAGTTGCATAGAACAAATGAAAATTCTCTGCCAGGATTTTGAAACCAGAACCGGCGAACCGACAGAGCTTACCTGCTTTTTGGGAGGAGCTGAGTTTCTGAACACATTTCAACCTGGCGTTTATCAGATTGTTTTTATGGATATTTTTATGAAAGGGATTAATGGCATTGACACGGCCAGAAAGCTGCGAGAAATCGATCACGCCTGTCTTCTGGTTTTCCTCACTTTCTCCAGTGATTTTATGCCTGATGCCTTTTCTTTTCATGCCTTTGATTATATTACCAAGCCTTTTTCTGAGAGACGGCTCTTTCAGGTCCTGGATGATGCCCAGAAACATTTTCCAAAGCAGACGCCCTGTATCAACATTGTCAGCGGCCGGCAGACGATTCCTCTTCTGCTGTCTGATATTGTGTCTGTGGTAAATGATGCCCATTATCTGGATATTTGCACAAAGGACGGAAAACATCTGCGCAGCCGTATGACTGCTGAAAATTTTCTTCGGCTTACCGGTCATGATCCGCGTTTTCTGTCAGTTAACCGGGGAATTCTTGTCAATGCAGATTATGTACATGCCCTTACAAAGAAAGCCTGCATTCTGACTGACGGCACAAGCTTTCCTGTTCGCGTCCGGGACAGCCAGAAGCTGGAAAATGCGCTTCGCCAATACCATTTCTCCTGGCTTCGCAGCGAACATTATCACAGGCACACCTGAGTTTTTCTCCGCATTCCTGCAAAACAGACATTTTCCGAAAAATTTCTTCTTACATTATAAAGGAGGATCCTACCATGAATTTTCTGGCAAGTTTTGTTCAATTTCTTGTTCTGATTCCTGCTGCTCTCCTGTGCTATCTTCCCATGAAAACCAAGCTGCGCTATTCTCCCGCTCGCACAGCAGGACTTTTTGGACTCGTATATCTATTTTTCATTCCTGCTGCCGCATGGATTCTGACGTTTTTTCATATTGGTGCCAATGCAGTCATGTTTCCGGTTATTGCTATATTCTTTCTGTTTTACTGGAAAACGCTGAACGTGTCTCTTTCCAAGGCACTTGCTGTTTATATCCTCAACTGCTCCCTGTTGTCCTTTTGTTACCTCTATTCTATTGCCTTTAGCGCCTGGTTCCATCCCTATGGAACGTATCTGGATGTTTTTCTTGATACTGTTTTGTTTCAGCTTTTTGCCTCTCTTTTTTTAACGCTGATTCTTTCTTTTTCTTTCAGCAAAAAACTTGCCCATCTGATCAAATGTCTGGACATTGAGCACATCTGGTATATTACCCTGCCTGTTTCCGGCTTCTTTCTTTTGTTTAATATCCAGTGTATTCCTCATTCCTACGAAACCCTGCATGTCAACCGCGTTTTTTTCATATTCCTGATCTGTATCACGCTGCTCCTGGGGCTTCTCCTGTTTCTCTGCGTTCTTTTCTACCATACGGTTACTCTTTTAATCGACTCCTTTCGCCAGCAGGAACGGACGCATTTTCTTGAAATCCAGGCAGAACAGTACAACATCCTTTATAACCATATGGAGCAGACGCGGCGCCTGCGCCACGATTTTAAGCATTCTGTCCACGCGCTTTCTGTCCTGGCAAACAGCGGAGACGTGGAAAATCTGAAGAAATATTTAGCAGACTATGAACAGCAGGTGCTGACGCTGGACAAGCTGCGCCCCTTCTGCAAAAACGCAGTACTCAATGCCTTGTTTCATCACTATTATGCCATGGCGCAGTCGGCAGAAATCCGTACAGAATGGCACATTTCCATTCCTGATCCTCTGACAATTTCCACTCTGGATCTGTCCAGTCTGATGGGAAATATTCTGGAAAATGCCATTGCGGGATGCCGGACAGTTCCGGAAAAAGAGCGATATTTCATTCTGACTATTGAAATTCTGGAACAAAACAGTCTGTATATCGTCTCTTCCAACAGCTCTGACGGAAACCTGAAAAAGGAATCCGGCATTTACCAGACTACCAAAAGCCAGCTAAACAGTCAGACACAAAGGGAACATGGAATCGGCCTGTATTCCATCCGAACACTGGCTGAAAAATACAATGGTATGTCGCAGTTTTCTTATGATAACGGACAATTTTGTGTAGATGTAGTTTTAAAGCTGTGAAAAGAAGCTCGCGAGCGAGCTTCTCCACCTGCGGCGGGTTGCTTCTGCGACAAAATTCTCTGCCGCCGCATGGCGATCCTCGCGGAGCGTTTTTATGTCATAGGAT
>USDN01000101.1 GCA_900553515.1 uncultured Blautia sp.
CACCTGCAGTATCAAGAGTACCTCTGATGATGTGGTATCTTGTACCAGGTAAGTCTTTAACCCTACCACCACGGATAAGAACAACGCTATGCTCCTGAAGGTTGTGTCCCTCTCCTGGAATGTAGCTTGTTACCTCGATTCCGTTGGAAAGACGAACTCTGGCGATCTTTCTAAGAGCGGAGTTAGGTTTCTTTGGTGTTGCAGTTTTAACTGCTGTACAAACGCCACGTTTCTGCGGTGCAGACTGTTCTACTGCTTTCTTTCTTAAAGAGTTGAATGTTTTCTGCAGAGCCGGTGCTGTAGATTTCTTTACAGTGGTCTGACGTCCTTTTCTTACTAACTGGTTGAATGTTGGCATTCCATTTCACCTCCCGATTGATTTCTCCATGGATCTTCCATGGGGTTGTGCGGTTGCTATTTTTAAGTTTATACGCACAAAAAGAAGAGCATTCCTATTGCACGCCTGCTCATTATATCCTGTAAAAATTCGGCTGTCAAGGTGTTTTCTTTAAATTTAACCCAGGTTTTTCTTATTTCTTCTTATTTATTCCATTTCCTCATATGACATCTCCCATATATCGGCAAATACCGCCAAAGGGCAGTCTGTCAGGAGACACATAAGAAGAAAACATTCATATGGATTTACAATATAGATCTCGCTCATACCGCATTTATGAAGTACCTCCTGGATTTCTCCCAGAAAATGACGGTATCTCTGATACGGATCTTCATCCTGCATCTCCTGAGATACAATAAAAAATTCCAGGGTGATCAGATCAAACCTTTCTACCGGCAGCTTATGGTTCATGATACTGTTGATCCTCTGACGACTGAAACGCTTCTGGCTGAAATGTTTTGCCAGAATGGATGCGGACATTTTTTTCAGATTTCCCATTTTATTTACAGGTATTCCGCTGCATATCACTTTTTCCACATCCGAATCTGAAATATCTGCGGCTTTCCACACCTTTCCACGTTCTTTTTCCTCTTCATCCCCCTGATACATGGCAGCAATGATTTCCTTTGCCCGGTTCAGAAGCCTCTTGAACTCCTGAAAAGCCTGACTTTTTTCTGACATAGGATCATCGGCTCCGGCTTTGACATATGCCAGGTACTGAAGCAGTTTCTCTTCTGTATCAAGGCACAGACCTCCGGCAAACACGCGGGAAGCTTCTGTATAATCTTTATCCGGTTCCAGCTGTGCATACTCCCTTTTCAGTTCTTCCGCTTTATGATAACCATACTGCCGGAAATAACAGTACCAATAAATCACCTCTTCCGGATTATGAAAATCGAAATCCTGTTCCCTCAGTACACGAGTAAGAAAATCAGATACGTCATCAGCGCTCATTTTTAATCCGAATCCCAGCAAAAAAACAGTTTCCCGCTTCACAGAAGCCTGGGTAAGCCAGTTGTTTACCAGAGATGTCAGCTTTGTGGAAGTAGGTTTCATGGATTTTGGAGTGCATGTTTCATGAAAAGACTCTATCACAATATCTCTGTAAATATCCTGCGTCACCTCGCCGTAAGGCTCCTCAAGACCTGCTCTTTCATAAATATATCGTTTCAGATGATCGCCAAAGGAAACAAGTTCCATTTCTTTATACAGATAATGAAAGATCACATCTGCATCTTCGTCTTCAAACCCTTCCAGACTGACCACCTGTCGGAAACGCTGGGCTGCCTTTCGCGTAAATTCAAATTCTTCTACTCTGTCAAACGCAACTGTCTGTTCAAAATCCAGATCCTTCATCCGGTTTTTCATCTTTTTCACTCCTCGTATCTTTTCTGAATTTTATCCATCAGTCTGTGCAGCCAGTTTTTTTCCGCCTCCCTGACTTCACAGAGCACTACTGTTGTATTATCTCTTCCGCCTTTTTTCAGGGCTCTGTCCAAAAGAAGTTCTACCGTTTCCTGAACAGATATCTCTCTGGTCAGGATATCTGCGATCTCACCATCAGAAAGCATATCTGTAAGCCCATCTGAACAAATCAGATACCGCATTCCAGGCAATGCCTCCAGCTTTGTCATTGACGGTTCAAGCGTCATATGTTCCTCCGGAATCCCCAGATATTGAACAAGAGGTGACTTTCCAAACAGGGAGCCTCCCAGAACATGATCCTGAGAAACCCGTCTCAGCATTTCCTTTCCGGACTGATAGATCCTGCTGTCTCCAAGATTACAGCCATAAACCCCTTCCGAAGAAAACATAAGCATTGCAGCTGTGGTACCCATGCTCCGGATTTTATTTTCCACGCTGTAGTCACAGACAGCCCGGTTCATCTCTGTACATATTTCTTTCAGAAATCCCTCCGGATCTTTTGAAAACTGTCTTTTTTTCTGACCATAGTATTCTCCGCAGGCATCTGAAGCCAGGAAAGAAGCCATTTCTCCGCAGCTTTCACCGCCCATACCATCAAATACCGCCAGAAGCGGAAGTTCTGACTGAGAGACACTTCCGCTTCTGATATGATCCATTCCCTGGTTCTGTGCAGGAAGGGATTCTCCGCAGCACCAGAAGTTATCTTCATTATTATTTCGTATCTTGCCTATATGGCATACATAAGCGTATTCAATTCGATACGACATCTTCTGCCTCTCCAATATTAATCTCCTGTCCTTTCTGCCGAAGCTCCCACATTCAGCTCCATAGCAAATTTTTCCGCATTGTCCAGGTATTTCTCTTCTCTTTGTAAATACTCATGGTTATCTGTTTCGTTATCATGACATACGTTATTTTCATCTATCCAGCGTATCAGGTCTCCCTCATCGTAATAATAAAGATCTACCTGCTGTTCTCCCTCTTTCAGTTCAGGAATGCAATGGTGGTCTGCCCATATATAAGCAAAGAACAGTTCTCCCTCCCAATAATAATATTCTTCATAATATCCGTCCTCTGAAAGCTCAGGATAGATCAGGACCTTCATTAGTTCTGTTTCTGTCCCTTCTGTTTTCAGATAGCTGATCCGTCCCTCCTGTTCAGATCCGATCCAGTTATAATTATTCAAATTTTCTGTAATATCGGTTGCCTGAGATGCAATCTTTTTCAAGGTATCCTGCAGTTTTTTATTTTCTGCTGATTCCACTGTTTCTGTTACCGACTGCTTCAGTCTTCGCAGTTCTGCACTTTCTCTTACAAGCCATACACAGACTCCTATCACAACACAGACTGCAATAGTCATAACGATCACTGCAGCTACCAGAGGATCAAATTTCTTTTTTCTTTTTTTCGCCGGAGAACTGCCGGATCTTTTTACTGGTTTGCGATAAGGCTCCGCCTTCCGCCCTCCATTGTCGGACATCTTGGTATAACTGCTGTTTTCGTCCGGTTTTTTCCTCTTTTCAGGCTCTTTCCTTACTTTTTGGACATTCTTTTTCTCTATCGTCTCTTTCTGGATATCCTTCTGGGAATTCTGATATTTCAGACTCTCCAGAGCTTCCCGGAATTCTTCTGCCGTCTGATAGCGGTCTTCTCTTCTGTAGGCACATGCTTTACAGATCACTTTTCCCAATCCGCCTTCCGCTTCTGCCGGTACAGGAAGTTCCTCTCCTGACATTCTCCGTGTCAGTGCATTTTCTTTATCCCTATATGTGATCAGCTGTTTTCCCAGATTGATAAACGGCAGACGATTGTGATTTCTTAATTTGTATAAAACGATTCCCAATGAATAAATATCCACTCTGTGATCATAATTTTCGCCTTTATACATTTCCGGCGCCATATAGGAAAACGTTCCCTTTTTAGAAAGTCCACTGGCATTCCGGTCAAGTTCTCTGGCTATACCAAAATCGCCCAGTTTAAACTCACCAAAACGAGATACAAAAATATTCTCCGGTTTGATATCCCTGTGAATGATATTCTGCTTCTGGCAATATTCCAAAGCTTTACACAGATCAATGCCCAGCTGGATCACTTCTTTTTCACTTAATTCTTTACCCTCACAGTAATCCAAAAATCCTGTAAGATATTCCATTCTTATATAAATATCCCATCCAATATCATCCAGATATTCTACAACCTTGTAGTCTTCTACAGAAACCACATGGGAATTGCCGCGGAAATACTCCATGGTATTTACTTCCTGGATGCAGTCTTCCACAAGACTGTGAAAATACTCTTTCACTGACTGTTCATCTGGATTCTCTGAACGTACACTGCTGAGTTCTCCCTGACTGGAGGGAATGGTAATAATCTTGATCGCAGAATAGAATGTTTTTCCCTGGTCTGTCCTCTGAGCTTTATACACTTTGCCAAAAGATCCTTCTCCGATCTTTTCAATGATCCTCCACTCCGGCCATACGGAAACCGGCAACTGTTTTTCCATTCTGCTCCCCCCTTTCACTGGTGTTCCTATTATAACATGAGGTCGTTTTTCTGTCTGTATTTTTCGATTTTATTCCAGAATTTTTCACAAATTCTTAAGAAATACATAAAAAAGTCCCTTGGGCACTTACACCCAAAGGACTTCTTTTGTATTTCTTTATATACTGCAGAAACAGCTTTCTTTATTCTTCTTCAAAAACTGTATCTTCTGCTTCCACTGTTTCTTCTGTATCAACGATTTCTTCCAGATCGTCTGCTTCCTGGAAAGTTTCCTCAGCCTCGACAGTTTCTTCTATAATTTCTTCTGTTACTATCTCGTCTTCCTCTTCTGGCATTCCTGTGTCAAGCTTGATCGCACTGTAGCGTTTCAAACCAGTACCTGCCGGAATCAGCTTACCGATAATAACATTTTCTTTCAGACCTACAAGATGGTCAACTTTACCCTTGATAGCAGCTTCTGTCAGAACCTTGGTTGTCTCCTGGAAGGATGCTGCTGACAGGAAGGATTCTGTAGCAAGAGATGCCTTGGTGATACCAAGCATTACCTGTTTTCCTTCTGCCGGGGTCTTTCCTTCTTTTTCCAGCTGCTCATTGACTTCCTCAAAATCAAGAACATCAACAAGTGTGCCAGGAAGGAATTCGGTATCTCCGTTATCCTCGATACGGATCTTCTTCAGCATCTGGCGTACCAGAACCTCGATATGCTTATCGCTGATCTCAACACCCTGAAGACGATATACACGCTGAACCTCGCGGAGCATATAATCCTGAACTGCACGAACACCTTTGATTCTCAGGATATCATGCGGGTTCACGCTACCTTCCGTAAGCTCATCACCAGCCTCAAGAAGCTGTCCGTCCATGATCTTGATACGGGATCCGTACGGGATCAGATAAGTTTTGGAATCTCCTGTTTCCTGATCTGTTACAATGATCTCACGTTTTTTCTTGGTGTCATTGATCACTGCAACACCAGGGATCTCAGTGATGATCGCAAGACCCTTCGGTTTACGTGCCTCAAAGAGCTCCTCGACACGAGGAAGACCCTGTGTGATATCGCCGCCGGCAACACCACCGGTATGGAAAGTACGCATGGTAAGCTGTGTACCAGGCTCACCGATAGACTGAGCTGCAATGATACCTACAGACTCACCAACCTGTACCGGTTCACCGGTAGCCATATTGGCGCCGTAACACTTCGCACATACACCAACCTTACACTTACAGGTAAGGATGGTACGAATCTTAACCTGATCGATCGGACCGCCCTCTGCGTTCACGCCCTCAGACATAATACGGGCAGCACGCTTCGGAGTGATCATATGATTTGCTTTTACAAGCACTTCACCATCTTTATTCTTAATTGTCTCACAGGAGAATCTTCCTGTGATACGTTCCTGAAGATTTTCAATCTCTTCTTTGCCGTCCATGAATCCTTTGACATACATACCGGAGATCTCATCTCTTGTCTCACAGCAGTCTGTCTCGCGGACGATCAGTTCCTGAGAAACGTCAACCATTCGTCTTGTCAGGTAACCGGAGTCGGCTGTACGAAGAGCTGTATCGGAAAGACCTTTACGAGCTCCATGAGCGGACATGAAGTATTCCAGTACGTCAAGACCTTCACGGAAGTTTGACTTGATAG
>USDN01000102.1 GCA_900553515.1 uncultured Blautia sp.
GCTACCATGTTGCGGTTGTAGATACGTCTTCCGATGTCACAAATCTGTTTTTTGATTTCAAACTCGTTTACCATGCTTTTTTCCTCCTTAAGCAATTTGGTTTCATTTTTATTTATAAGGAGATTCTACTCCTTATTCACAGGATTGTCAAGGAAATCTTGTTGATTCATGTTGTTTCTATCGGTTTTATGTTGTTGTTTTTGTTGTGTTTCTATTTTTTGTCATTTTCTGAAAAAATATACAATTGTATAAACCCTTATAAATGCAGTTTTTTCGTATATTTTCAGTCTTTTCGAAAACCACATTTATATTGCACAGAACTCATCAGCCTCCGATCTGTACCCGGAGAGAAGCCGTACTCTCTGCTGTCATTTTCAGAGTTTTCATCTTTTCAGGCTCCGGCGGAAGGATTCCATCCATCAGATATTCCCGCCCCAGACCTTCATATTTATCCTGTCCCAGTCTGTGATAAGGAAGAAGATGAAGTTCTTCCACTCCCGGAAGGGTATCTGCAAAAGCCGCGATCCCCTGAATCTCCTCTACGGTATCGTTAAAGGAAGGGATCACCGGCACACGGATGATCAGTCTTGTCTGTCCTGACAGCGCCACTTTCCGCGCATTTTCCATCATCAGCTCATTTGACCGTCCGGTAAACATTTTATGTTTTTCAGGATTGGTATGCTTGATATCCATAAGATAAAGATCCAGATAAGGAAGCAGCTGCCGGATTTTTTCAAAATCCGCGCAGGCCATACTTTCTATTGCCGTATTGATCCCGATCTCTTTCGCTGCCCGGAGAAGATCTCTGGAAAATTCCGGCTGGCACAGGCATTCCCCTCCGGAAAGAGTCATCCCTCCTCCTGAGCGGTAATAATAAGGTCTGTCCTTTTCCACCTCCGCGATCATCTCTCTCACCGTGGTATCTCTTCCGATCACTTTTTCCTCACCCATGACCTTCATAGTCTGGATACGGTATTCCTGTGATTCCGGATTACAGCACCAGCGGCACCGCAGCACACAGCCTTTCAAAAAAACAATGGTGCGGATTCCCGGTCCGTCATGGACAGAATACCTCTGAATATCAAAAATCCTCCCCTTAGTGTCCAAATAATCCATATTATGCCTTTCCTGCATCATTACTCTGTTCTTTCCTCTGCCAGTCCCGTCAGAAGCCCTGCTCGGTCCTTCTGATAATATCATCCTGAAGAGATCTGGAAAGTGTGGTAAACAAAGCGCTGTAACCAGCTACCCGAACAACCAGATGTTTATATTTTTCCGGGTTTTTCTGGGCGTCCAGAAGGGTTTCTCTGTCAACCACATTAAACTGCACATGCATTCCCTTCTGATCGAAATACGAACGGATCAGAGCTACAAACTTCTCCAGGCCTGCTCTTCCGGCAAGTGCGGAAGGATGGAATTTCTGGTTAAAGAGCGTACCGTTTGATACAATAAAATGATCCAGTCTGGAAACTGACGTTGCCGCCGCGGTCGGACCTTTTATATCCTTGCCTGCAGACGGCGATACTCCATCCGCCACAGGTGTATGGGCATAACGTCCGTCCGGAGTCGCACCTGTCTGTCCGCCAAGAGGAACATTTGCAGAAACCGGGTAAAGTCCCGCCTGGAACTGGCCTCCCCTTGGATTTCTGTAATTCTGAAGAGGTCTGGTATATGTATAAGCCACATCTCTGGCAAAATAATCCACCTCAGGAATATCATTTCCGAACTTCGGCACCTCGTCGATCAACTGATGGATTTCCTCATATCTTGCCTTCTGCTGTTCTGACGGCTTCATATTCAGGACTGTCTGAAGAACAGACGCCGCAGTCTTTTCGTCAATCTTCTGCCCCCGGCGCTCCATTTCTTTCAGAATGGATGCCGTCATATCTGCCGCTGTCTGCTGATCGATGCCTTTGCCGTAATTCCATGCAAGAGCCTCTTTCAGTTCTTCCATGGATATCATTTTGTCTCTGTATACCAGCTGGCGTACCGCATAAAGTGAATCCGCCATATTGGCAATCCCAAAGCCCTGAGGTCCGGTAAAGTTATATACGGCTCCGCCCTCCTGTACAGACATGCCTCTCTTCAGACAATCGTCCACCATACAGGACAGGAACGGCAGCGGACATCTTTCCGCATGCGCCACGTCAATGGCATTGTCTGCATTTACAAGAAGGGAAATACAGTATTCCATCTGTTTTTTATAAGCATCATAAAACTCTTCAAAGGTTGTCATTCCGGCAACATCGCCGGTAGGGATGCCAACCATCTCCCCTTTATCCATACCGTTGGAAAATACAAGTTCCAGAGGCCGGCACATATTAAAGAATGCCGCGTCATGCCATCCGTCTGTTTTCCCCGCTTTCTGGGGTTCCACGCAGCCGATGATGTTATATTCTCTGGCATCCTCCAGAGAAAGTCCCCTGTTCTGCAAAGAGGGAATGATCACCTCGTCATTGTAATAAGCAGGAAGCCCTATTCCGGTTCTGGTAAGCTCCGCCGCTTTGATCAGGAACTCATGAGGAGAACCGTTCCAGACTCTTACAGAAAGAGACGGCTGCGGCAGATGAACATGCATAGACGCCTGAATGGACATGATGGAAAGGTCATTTGTCACATCTTCTCCATCCTTGTTCTGTCCTCCTGCGATCAGATTCTGAAACAGGCTGTATCCCGCAAAGCCTTCTGCGGATGCAGCGTCACGGCATTTATTCAGATCATTGAGTTTCACCCAGATACAGTCCATCAGTTCCTGTGCAAACTCTCTGGTAATATTTCCGTTATCCAGATCTTTCTTATAATATGGATACATATACTGGTCAAAACGTCCCGGCGAAATCGAATGTCCGCTGGACTCCAGCTGAATCAGCTGCTGGACAAACCAGAAAGACTGACACGCCTCATAAAATCCATTTGCGCCTTTTGCCGGAACCCGGCTGCAGTTCAGCGCAATGACCTGCAGTTCTTCCTTTCTTACCGGATCGTCGCATTCTGCCGCCATCTTCTCGGCCAGCGCCGCATAACGCTGCGCATATTCGATCACAGCCTGGCAGCATAATATCACTGCATTTAAAAAATGAGAACGTCTTGCATAGTCGCCATCGCCTACCTGACATTTGTCCAGCTCCGCCTGGGCCTTTGCCATAATTCCCTCATAACCGATTGCAAGAACCTCTTCGTATTTTACTGTTACATGGCCTACACCATTATAGAAATAATTTCCCGGTGTAAAAATATTATGTTCGATCGCCCGAATAGCCTCCGGCGCCATATAGGAAGTAGCAAGTTCACTGGTTGTCCTGCCTTTCCAGTATTTATGTACCTCCCTTAACTCCTGTTTCGTTTCTTCGGCGATATAAAACGGGTCCGCGCTCCTCGTTTCAACCGTACCCAGTTCATCCTCCAGCCACTGATAAGAAAATTCCGGATAGGTCTGACACCCTCTTGGCGCTATGGTACTGCTTCCCACGATCAGTTCCTCATCACGGATAATGATGGGAATATGACGCAGGATATGAGCAAATGCCTCCGCACGCCTGGTGATCATAGGCTGTCCTTCTGTTTCTTTATAGGACTCTGTAAGCAGCTTCGCTCTGGCAGATTCGATCACCGGCATTTTCTCATACAGATGGTCAACCAGTCGTGTGATTCTGGATGACTTTGGAATATCTGTGGTATTAAACATCTCCACGCTTCTCCTTTCTCCCGGCATCTCATGATGCCATGGTTCATATAGGCCATATTATATCCTATTTCCTTCAGCGTGTCAACGAAACCAACATAATCTAACACATTTGTATGAGGTTTTTCCTTTGTTTTTTGTGTGTTTTTTGTTGTTTTTTATTTATTGTATTTTTATAAAAACATACCGTTCAAAAAAGACCATCCAGACTTTTCCTTATCTGATGGTCTTCATAATATCAATTTCTTTTCAAAACAGTTTCGCAAAACCTTCCGGCATCAGACAGCCACTGTCAGACATTCAATACTCTTCCCTCTGTTCCACTGACTGCAATAAATTCTGGTACACTCCCGAAACTTTTCAAACCGACATTTTGCCTCCTGTTCATTCCCATAGACTTTCCAGCATCCGCTGCATTTATATCCTCCAGCCCTGTTTTCAATAAATCCTTTTACATCCTCCGGCGGGTATCCCAGAAACAGCCCTATTTCATGAGGAAATCCCTCTGCTTCTTTTAACCGTCTGCTCAGACGGACAATACATTTATCCGGGGCATCTGCTGCATATCCATACTTTTCCAGAAGCTCTGCCGCTTCTTTTACAGCGAAATCTTCCTTTAGCTTTCCCGGTCTGTATATATAAAGAAGCGCCGTTTTTTCTGTCACACGCAAAGGAACAATACGGACCCCTTTAGAAGCAAGTCTGTGATTTAAAGAGCGCAGAGCTTTCTGCAGCCGGTCTTTTCCTGCACAGGAACAGCTGAAAAGATTTCCTGTCTTCAGCCCGGCAAGCGTAGGGGAACCGTGGCGGATCACCATTTCATCAGACATATGCCACCTCCACATTTTTCTCTAAAATATTTTTCAGCGCCGACACAGAGCTGGTATTGGAACGAACCACCCGCACATTCTGCCCTTTTGTCTCATTTAAAGCATTACGCACCATTTTATGAGATACAGTACCTGTAAAAAGAACCATAAGATCCGGACTTCCAATTCCCTTAAGGCTGCTGTTCTGTTTCGGAAATACCTTTGCATTACATCGATATGCACGGCACAGATCCTTATAGCGCCGCACCATACATTCATTTCCCCCAATGATCACCACACTCATAAATACCGCTCCTTTCAAATTAGTTAAGACTAACTGTTTCTGTAAAAGAAGGCGCCTGTCAGGCGCTCAGTGCTTTTGTTAGTTCTTTCTAACTATTGTCAGTATATATAATATTTCTGAAAATGTCAATACTTTTTTTACCGGTTTCCTCCAATAGAAAATATCAGTATTTTTTCTCTTTCATTATCTCCCGGAAACAGATCTTTGCAGTTGATGATTCCTCCTGCATCAAGCTCATCCATTTCTGTCAGATAACGCGCATACTCTTCTGAAGGATAATAAAAATACAAACGTATCTCTCTTGGATTTTCATAGTAGGATTCCAGAATCCGTGTCATTGCCTTTTTCAGTATTTCAAGACAAAAAGGGTTAAAGAAAAAGCACCTGTCGATTTCTGCAGGAACCTGATAAGAAGCTGCATCTGCCAGTTCAAACGCCGCCTTCCTTCCGGAAACAGCTTTCTCCTTATTTCTAAGAGCCGTCTGATAGAGCCTCTCATTATATTCTATTCCCACTGACCTGCATCCGGTCTGACAGGACAAAAAGAAATCCACACGCCCTTTTCCACAGCCATAATCCAGAAGCGTATTCTTTCTCCCAATCTCTCCGCTGTTCCCCAAACGTTCCAGAACCGAATACGGCGTAGGTTCATAAGGATATTTATACTGGTCGGAACCGGTGTCATCTCTGCCGGATGTACGAATTCTCAAAAGTCTGTCCCAGTAATCTTCTTTCATAACAACCTCCTTGTACACAAGCAAACTTTTTCTCAGCGAAAAAAATGCAGGATCAGCTCATCATCTTCCAATCCTGCATTTTTATTTCTTATAAATACAAATTATTTATTTCTTTCATTTTCCAGATGCTCCTCAAGAGTAGGATTCAGATGACGAATCACAAACAGCGTAATAAGCATCAATACAATTCCCACCGGAAGAGCAATCCATGCTGTCTTGACAAATCCGGCAATCAGATATGTCACAAAAGAAACAGCCGCTGCCAGAATTGCATAGGGAAGCTGGGTAGACACATGGTTTACATGATCGCACTGAGCGCCCGCCGACGCCATGATAGTAGTATCGGAAATCGGTGAACAGTGATCTCCACATACAGC
>USDN01000103.1 GCA_900553515.1 uncultured Blautia sp.
TACAGCACTGATTCTTTTTACTTCTTCATCCGTGATATCTCTTACACGGGTATTCGGATCTACATTTGCTTCTTTCAGGATACGGGTAGCGCTTGTTCTGCCGATACCGTAAATGTAAGTCAATCCGATTTCAATACGTTTTTCTCTTGGTAAGTCTACACCAGCAATACGTGCCATGTATTTTTCCTCCATTTTCTGTCTGATCAGTCCCGACAGCCCATATGCCTTGCATATGTCTGAAATGATGTGTCATTGCTGATCGTTTTAATATTTTCCTAATTGGGATGCCGGTATGTAAGCATCCAGCCATGTTTCCATGACCTTTCCGGCTTGGCCGGTATTAAGCAATATTATAAAGGATGCAACGCTCTCATCGGCGTTCATCCGCCGGAGGCTCTTCGGTACACCACGCCGAAGTTTCTCTCATTATAATATTTAAACAGTACAACACATCCAGATGTGTCCTACTGCAGCCGCACTTAATTTTGAAGCTCTCGCCTCCAAACAGTCAGACTAATTGACGGATTAGCCCTGTCTCTGTTTGTGTTTTGGATTTTCACAGATTACTCTGATAGATCCTTTTCTTTTGATGATCTTGCATTTCTCGCAGATCGGTTTTACAGATGATCTTACTTTCACTGGAAATCCTCCTCTCGTAGTTTCGACTTGAATCTGCAGTTACGGACGCACTCATAGCGCGTTCGCATTATAGTGTAGCACCAATGTATACGGATTGCAAGCACTTTTTTAATTTTTTTACAAAAATAATACCAAAAACAGCAGGATCTTCCCGTTTCCACGTTTCGGTTCCTGCTGTCTCTTTTCTGTTATCTTATTTTACTGTTTTATTAAGATTCGATACTTGTTATTTTACTGTTTTTCTTTCGATCCGATATTTCTTATTCTGCCATTCCCGTGTTCCCCTGAAAGATCTGTGCAATCGGAGAATCTGCTGAAAGGATCACGGTCTTATCCTCTCCTTTCATAGAATTCTTCAATGCATCAAGACTTCTTACAAAGGAATAGAAATCGCTTCTTCCTTCTTCTCCGTAAGCGCTGGCAAGAATCTTCATATATTCCTGCTCACCCTCTGCTTCTAGGATTTCTGCTTTTTTCTTTGCCTCAGAAATCTGGATGGCAACTTCTTTATCTGTTGTATTACGGATCACTTTTGCCTCGGAATTTCCCTGTGCCGTATAGGTGGCTGCAATATTATCTCTTTCAGAAACCATCCGTTCATAAACAGCTTCCTTATTATCATCAGGAAGATCCAGCTGCTTGGTATCAAACAGCATCACTGAAATTCCATACTGCTCCATATTATTTTTTACAGATCCCATAACCATTTCTGCAAGCTCGCCGTCCCTGCTTGTGATAACTTCATCCTGGGACATGCTGCTGATAGCATTTTTTGTAGCATTATAAATGGCAGTATTGATACGGCTCTCTCCATTTTCAATAGAAGAATTCAAAGTTCTGGCAAATTTCAGAGGATCAGAGATCTTCCATATTACATAGCTGTCCGTGATCATGGTCTTTTTGTCCCTGGTAATAACATCGGAAGGAGCCAAATCATAAAGAAGTGTCTGTTTTGGCAGGGTTGCCGTAGTTTCTACCACCGGGATCCTGAGGCTGATGCCTGGTTTATCAATCACTCGCTGTACCTTTCCAAACTGTCGGATCAGCTTATATTCATTTTGTTTTGTCACCGTAATGGATGTAAGAGCAGCTGCAAATACAAAAACTCCGGCTATACCTATCAGAACTTTTTTCTTTTTCATATTATTTATTCACCTCCCTGGGTTGTCTGGTCATCCATGGTTCCATCCTGAGTCTGCAAAGTCTCCTCTGCGCTCTGGACAGATTCCGTTCCCTGTCCACTGTCTCCGGTAAAAGAATCCAGAGGAAGCACCTTCTGGGTACCGTCTCCATTATCGATTACAATCTTCATTCCCGGAAGTACATCCTCCATAGTTTCATAGAACATACGGAGTTTCGTTACCGTAGGGTTTTTTACATATTCCTCATACATGGCATTAAATCTTGCCACCTCTGCTTCCGCCTCGTTGATGCGGACCTGTTTCTGGGCTTCTGCATCCTGAACAATCTGGTCTGCCTGTGCCTCGGCTTCCGGAAGTTTCTCATTTCTGTATTTATTTGCATTGTTCACAGCTGTCTCTTTTCCCTGCTTCGCTGTCTCAACTGCCTTAAATGCTTTCATAACCTCCTGTGTCGGCGGTTCGGAATCCTGTATGGTAATATTCACAAGCTGGATTCCCACGTCCTGCTCTTCCATTTTTTTCATGATCATGTCCTTGATCTTCGCCTGGATCTCACTTTTTCCCGTTGTAAGGACATCATCTACTGTATAGCTGGCGATCACTGTACGGATACAGCTCTGTGAGATACTTTTCAGGATATCCTCCGGCTGCTGGGAGGTATAAAGATACTTCACCGGTTCGGTAATCCTGTACTCCACAAAAAAGTCCACATCAATGAAATTATAATCGGAAGTGATCATGATTCCTTCGTCTGCCACCACATCATTATTCTGCTGATCATATCCAATAGGAAATCCCTGAATAGTAGTATTTACCTTATGTACCTTCTGGATCAGCGGCAGCTTAAAATGAAGTCCTGTTTCCGTTACCGCCTTGGGAACTCCCAATGTAGACAGTACGGCCTGCTCCTGTTCCTGAATCTGATAGGTACAATCTGTTGCAAGCAGTCCCACTACTGCCACAGATACCACAATGACTGCAGCCTTTTTTACATGCTTTCTGGCTTTTGGCCTTCTGGGGGACCATTTCTTTTTCATATTCATATTCATATTGTTATTGTTAAATTCCTCCATCTGCATCCTCCTTGCTGCCCTTTCTTTTGAACATACAGATATATCTTTTCTGAGGTTCAGATATGTCCTTTCAGGGCTTTTCCGATGTTTAAAGAAAAGAAAAAGACTTTTATTTCGGACAGATCATATTCTGCCTCAAAACAAAAGTCTTGCTGCTTACTTCATATCGCGGATATCAAAACAACTCTGATACCGTACTGACGCAAATATGTACCACTTTCTGAAAAGCAATCCCGTTTTCATTAATGGCCGCTACTCCCTTTTCTTTGAAAGGAATATTATCATATTTAGGAATCAGTTGCAAGTTAATTTTTTCACTAATCATAAAATCAGAATATTGCACGAAAATTAACAGACGTTTTTGTGCTGTTTTCTGATTAATCTATCACTTTTATCAGTTGAATTGCCACCTTACTTCTGCTATAGTATTATCTGGTGCGGCTTTTCCGCACACTTTTTTTCATTGGGGGGATAATACAGAATTATGAAAACTTCAACTGATCTGGGGAAGGATCCAGTTTCTTCCCTTGTATTTCGTCTTGCCATTCCGGCAATGATCGCACAGTTTGTCAACGTACTGTACAGCATCATAGATCGTATGTATATCGGACATATTCCAAAGATCGGAGAGCTGGCACTGGCAGGTGTAGGCGTATGCGGTCCCATTGTTACCCTTCTTTCTTCTTTTGGAACTCTGGTTGGACTTGGCGGCTCTATTCTCCTTGGTATCCGGCTGGGAGAAAAAAATATAAAGAAAGCCAGACAGATACTTTCCAATTCTTTTTTGATGCTTTCCGTGATATCCATAGTGCTGACCATCTCCTTTCTTCTTATGAAAGACCGCCTGCTTATCTGGTTTGGTGCAAGTGAAATCACTTTTCCTTATGCAAATACCTATATGACGATCTACACTGCCGGAACTTTTTTTGCACTGATGGCAGCCGGACTAAATTATTTTATTAACTGCCAGGGCTTCCCTGTTGCAGGAATGACGACAGTCCTGATCGGAGCAGTCTCCAATATCATCCTGGATCCGGTTTTTATCTTTTTGTTTCATATGGATGTTGCCGGTGCAGCTATTGCCACTGTCATTTCCCAGATGGCATCCTGTGCCTTTGCGATCCTTTTCCTTTTCAGCAAAAAAGTACATGTTCCTATTTCTTTTGGAAACTATGACAGACGTCTTATGCTGAATATTGTTTATCTTGGTCTTTCGCCTTTCCTGATTCTGGCAACTGACAGTATTCTTCTGATCGTTATGAATGCTGTGCTCCAGAAATACGGCGGTCCGGAGCAGGGTGATATGCTGATCACCTGCGCCACTATTGTTCAGAGTTATATGCTGATGATCACCGCTCCCATGATCGGCATCAGCGGAGGCACGCAGGCCATTATCAGTTATAATTACGGTGCCCAGGCAACACAGAGAGTAAAAAAAGCCATTCGTACCATCTTGAAACTGATGCTTGGATTTACAACTACCATGTTTATCCTGTCTCAGTTTCTTCCCAAAGTCTTTGTACTGCTTTTTACTTCCAATCCGGAATATATTGACTTTTCCATATGGGGAATCCGTGTCTTTACCATGATGGTGATTCCTTTAAGTTTCCAGTATGTATTCGTGGATGCACTGACTGCTCTGGAACGTACCAAGACAGCCCTTACCCTGTCTATTCTCAGGAAATCCCTGTACATAATTGGAACCATTGCTCTTCCAGCTTTTTTCCAGGCTTCCACGGCCTTTTATGCAGAGCCGCTTTCCGATGTGATCAGCGCTGCCATATCCACCGTTGTATTCCTGCTGATTATCGACAGACACCTTCTCAAACGAGAGCAGGCTGTTATTTCCTGAAATTTATAATCACGACCACCGGCTTAACCCAACATCATAAACTTAAGAGAATCTGCTTTGTGATATGCAGGTTCTTTTATTTATGATATTGTGCATAGCAGGTGGTTTATTTGTTTCCTAAAGTTCCTTTTTTCGGAACAACGAAAAACTCCACAATGTAAAACAGGGCCTTGCCCTAACAAA
>USDN01000104.1 GCA_900553515.1 uncultured Blautia sp.
AAATCATTTTAGGATTTCCAATCTGGTGGTATGTAGCACCGACAATCGTAAATACCTTTTTGGAAAAATATAATTTCTCAGATAAAAGAATCATTTTGTTTGCTACTTCCGGTGGAAGTGGATTTGGAAATACGGTAACAGAACTGCAGATTTCTGCACCGGACAGTGTGATTACAGAAGGAAAGATATTGAATTACGCAACGAAACAGCAAATTGCTGAATGGGCAGGAACATTATAAGATTGGAGAGATGTAATATGAAAAAAATTGTGCAGACCGCAGGAAGAAATGCATTAGAGGAATTTGCACCACAGTTTGCCCATTTCAATGATGATGTCCTTTTTGGAGAGAACTGGAACAATCAGGATATTGATGTAAAGATGAGAAGTATTATTACGGTAGTGGCGTTGATGTCTTCCGGCATTACAGATTCTTCCTTGAAATTCCACTTACAGAATGCAAAGACACATGGTGTGACTCAGAAAGAAATTGCAGCGGTTATCACTCATGTCGCATTTTATACAGGATGGCCGAAAGGATGGGCTGTATTTAATCTGGCAAAAGAAGTGTGGAATGCAGATGAAGGTGATTTATCTTATGACGATGAAGCGATGCGGGCGCATGCAAAGAAAATGATATTTCCGATAGGAGTTCCAAACGATGAATTTGCACAGTATTTTTCGGGAAGAAGTTTTCTTGCTCCTGTCTCGACTTCTCAGGTGGGAATATTTAATGTAACATTTGAGCCGGGATGTCGAAATAACTGGCATATCCACCATGCAAAGAGTGGTGGCGGACAGATACTTATTTGTATGGCAGGGCGTGGATATTATCAGGAAGAAGGAAAAGAAGCAATAGAAATGAATCCGGGAGACTGTGTAAATATTCCAGTAGGTGTAAAGCATTGGCATGGAGCAGCACCGGATGAATGGTTCTCACATTTGGCAATTGAAGTATCGGGAGAAGATACTTCGAATGAATGGTGTGAACCGGTTACTAATGAAAAATACAGCAAATTAGTATAATGAAAAAGTGTAAAGAAAAGATAGAAATGTATATTCCACATCCGATTGTTGGTGCCATCAATCATAATCCAGAACAGGGGGTTATACTACCTGGTGAAAAAAGTGAAGGATGGAAGAAAAATGGAACCCCGGAAATGAAAGTTTCCGGGGTTTTCGTTTATCATTCTGCAGTTTCCCGGTATTCTCTGGGAGTCATTCCGGTATACTGTTTAAAAACCTTACTGAAATATCGGGGATTATCATATCCTGTCATATCGCAGATCTCAACGATCTTTTTGTCGGAGCTGCGAAGGAGCTCCTTTACTTTTTCCATCCGTATTTCTGTGAGATATTCTATAAAATTGCGGCCGGTTTTTTCTTTAAAAAGACGGCTCAGGTAATTGGGATGGAGATAAAACTGCTCTGCCAGGAAATTCAGGCTGATATTTTCAGCATAGTGCTGGCAGATAAAAAGCTGGATTTCCCGAATGACATCCTTACTCAGTGTCTGCTCATCTGATCGGTTGAGCAGTGAAATAAGCCATTCTATATAAGAAGTCATAGAATCTGCACTGCTTTTATGACTTCGTGCCAGAAGAATGTGGCTGAGGGTGGAATTGAGTTGTGTATGCAGTTCTTCTTCGTTCAGACGGAGATCTTTCAGATAGCTGTTCAGTTCAATCAGGAAACTGATGCAGGCGGTCTGGTACTGGGTAAGGGATGGAGACTGCTCAAGAAGCGAATGCATAGCCTCTTCTAACAAGGGGATGGCATTTATACGCGTCTCCGGATTCGTAAGCCTGCGGAAAATTTCAGGGAGAATATCCTGAAGAGACTGAGAACCGGCTGAAAAAAGCTGCTCAATATTCTGGTAGAGGATGATGGAATCTCTGGTGCCTGCACGGTGATAATGACGTGCTCTGCGTGCTTCCTCCCAGCCCTCGTGGATCTTTTCAAGCCCGAATTTCCGGCTGCTGGCACCGCAAAACCATTCTTCAAGACCAGAGCAAAGCTGTTCCAGAAGAGAGGTAAGGGAATCAAAGGAAGAATCGGAGTCCCAGGGAAGCAGGACAAAAAGTGAAAATATCTCATCATCCAGAAATATGGCAGAGGGAATCAGAGATGTAAGCTGGTTTCTCATTTGCTGTTTTTTTAAATCAATATCCTGTTGGCACAATTCCTTGTTTTTTAAAATCATAGAAAATCCATACCATTGTTTCAGATTCGGAAGATCATATCTGTCAGAGTCTATCTGAGAATAACCTTTGGCTGAGGATAATAGCAGGGCTTCCAGGCGATTGGTGTGAATCTGTGATTCTTTTTGACGGATGGCAAACTCTCCGCGAAGACGTTCCAGAAGCACTTCAATGTCTTTCAGGACAACAGGTTTGGTCAGATAGTCGATGGCACCATTACGGATGGCCTCCTGGGCATAGGAAAAATCAGAGTATCCGCTCAGGATTACAGCGTTAACTGCAGGATATTCTTTTCTGAGAATCTTAAGAAGCTCCAGTCCTGTCATTCCCGGCATACGGATATCCATAAACACAACATCAATATGTGTTTTTTTGAGCAGAGACAGAGCTTCCTCTCCATCGGATGCAGTTTCGGCCACCTGAAAACCATAGCTGCTCCATTTTACAAAACGGGTCAGTCCCCGGCATACAATTTCTTCATCATCTACGATTAATACCTGATAGGTCATAAGCTGTCTGTACCTCCTGTGATGTCTGTCATATTTTCAGAATGATTTCTAAGGGGAAGCAAAATTTCTATCCGGGTGCCTTTTCCAGGAGTACTGGAGATTTGCAGTCCATAGGATTCCCCGTAAAAAAGCCGGATCCGCTGGTTGACGTTTACCAGTCCGATACTTTCGTCTGGAGCTTCATCTCTGTTCAGAGAAAGCTGAAGAGAGTGAAGTTCGTTTTTTTCCATTCCCCGTCCGTTATCCTCCACGAGAATATGAAGGACATTATCGCAGGCTGAAGAATGGATTCTGATAAAATATCCGCTGCTGGCATCTCCAAAAGCATGGACGACGGCATTTTCCATGATTGGCTGAAGAATAAACTGCGGAATGTAAACAGACTGATCGTCTACCTCTGTTTCCAGGAACAGCTGTATTTTTTCGCTGTGGCGGAAATTAATCACATCCAGATAAATAGAAGCATGTTCGATTCCTTCCCTGAGTGTGATGGTATTGCCTCCTGTTTTCATTCCCAGACGGCAGAGGCGGCTGAATTTTTCAATCATTTCTGTAACCGGACTTTCCCCATCTGCTTCATACATGGCCTCCCAGCGGATGATATCCAGAGTATTATAAAGAAAATGTGGATTGATCTGCATAAGCATAGCATCTAACTGGGCATTTTTCCAGCTGAGCTGCAGCTTCTGACGGTGAATTTCTGAGAGATAGACCTGATCGATCAGCTGGTTGGTGTTTTCAGCCATTTCGTTGAAACGATCTCCCAGAGCAGTGATCTCGTCATGTCCGCTGTTCTCATATCGGGCTGTCCATTTACCGCTTCCTGTTTTTTTCATGACCCGGTTCAGTTTTTTCAGTGGATCTGAAATGCTGAAGGTAACATAATAGGAAAGTATAAAGCAGGCAATCACTGTGCCGATCAATACCAGGACACAGAGATTCCGGATATGGTAGGAGTGTGCCAGCAGTGCATCCAGGCTGGCAATGTAGCAGGCAAACATTTCTGTGTCAGGAATCTGTTCGTAAGCCAGAAGAATGTTCTGGCGGTCCAGCTGAATCTGTTCGATACTTTTTCTTTTTTGCAGCATTTCTTCAAAAAGTTCCGGAATACGTGGAAAAGAAGGAGATTTGATGCTGGGATCAAACCAGGTAAGTACTCCGCTTTTTCCGATCAGGAAAATATTTCCCTGGTCGTTGTTTCCGGAAGGAGTTTCGATATCGGAAAAGGTACTGCGGTCAATGTTAAAAAGCAGTATGCCCAGAAAATCTCTGGTATTTGGCTCATATACAGCAATTTCCATGGTGATGATATTTGCAAAACCATAGACAACCTGTTCATTTTTATAAAAAATCCCTGTCTGTTCTTTGTTGTCCATCCAGACAGGATATCCCCGCTTATCCTGTGGAACAAGATAGAAATCGGACTTGTAAAAGGCATCCAGATCCCGGATAGTGCCGCCTCTCTGAAAGCCGTTATCCTCTACCATATGGTACTGGCGGGAGGGAGTGACAAACTGGATGTTTACAATATGTTTTTTGTTCTGCCGCAAAGAATAGAGCCTGTTTTCGATCAGAAAGGTGTTTGTCTGAAAAAGCTGCTCCTGACCGGGGCTTCTGGTTTCCGGCAGAGCAGAATTTTCGGAGATAGCTCTGATGATCCGGCTGTCATTATAAAAATTAAGCGCCATATTTTCATATTCTTCCATGGTATCCTGTATTTTCAGACGGGTGTTCTGAACCAGCATAGAGGTATAGCGGGTAAGGTTCAGATTGATCTCTCTGGAATACTGGAAAAAAGAAAAAAAGGTAAGAAACAGCGCTGAGATAAGCAGGAGTGCAAGAAAGGAAACATTCAGGCGTTTAAAGATACCCACCTTTCGGAGCTGTTTTGTTACCAGAGAATTCCATTTTTGTTTTGCTGTGCGGATCATATAGATGAATTTCATTTGGGACCTCCGTAACATGTATGTAAACATAATGCATGAATTATTTTTTATTGTACCAAGTCGCTAGCGCGACGGCTAGTCCTAAGTACGTGATTCCATTGC
>USDN01000105.1 GCA_900553515.1 uncultured Blautia sp.
TGATCAGATTGGGAAGCATACCATAAAACGGTCCAAGAATGGAAGCGATAAACACAGTACCGATACTGTCAAGATAGATGGGGAGCTTCAGGAAAAGAGCGATCTGTCCGCCCACAAAATTAATACAGATGGCAAACGCGATCAGGCAGATTTTCTGTACATTTATTTTTTCTGTTTTCATATTCAGTCACTCCTTATATTAAATCCTGCAAAATATCCAGTTTTTCCGGTTCCAGACCAAGGATCCTGGAGAGGAACAGCTGGAAGAATGCATATACGTCTACTTCGGTCAGTACTTTTGTATTTGGTGTTTTCCGGTAAAAATCCATGGAATCCACAACGGACTGTCCAAGAGAGATTCCTTCGGTTTCGATCTGTACATAGGAATCAAAACCCTGGCAGATATCCGGATCCAGAAAGTATGCCACTGCCAGTGGATCGTTGATCACACAGCCAATGATATGCTCCCATTCCCAGTGAAAGTCAAAATAAAATTTCGTGATCTTTCGGATAAATTCTCCGGTCTCTTTATTCAGACGACAGATATATTCCAGAAGAGTAGGAGTGAGAACGATCTTTCTTGTCACATCAAGACCGATCATGTGGATCATTTTTCCATTCTGGTGAAGGGTGTCATAGACCAGTGCGGCAGCATCCGGATCGCACCAGTAGTTATACTCTGCAACAGGGGAACAGTTTCCGTGGCTTTTAAAAGAACCGCCCATAGATACCAGTTCCTCGATCTGGTCAAAAGCTGCCGGGGCTTTCTGGATCAGGCGTGCAAGATTTGTCATGGGACCCAGGGCGATCACGGAGACTTTTTCTTTTATCAGCGCCTTGGAGAGAAAATCTACAGCACCGATTTCCTGCTGATATCCGGGGACCTCGGGCAGAAAGCTTTCGCCGAGCCCGTCAGCGCCATGAGTATCCAGAGCGTTTACGTAATCCCGCTTCAAAGGTCTGGGTTCCCCCATATAGACCGGCACATCCAGCCGGTTCATCTGCTTCAGGATCTTTTTTGCGTTTTCGAATCCCATTTCCACGGGGGAATTTCCGCAGACAATGGTGATTCCAAGTACTTCGATTTCCGGTGATGTAAGAGCCAGCATGATGGCCAGGCTGTCATCAATTCCCGGGTCGCAGTCAATGATGATTTTTCGTTTGTTCATTTTGTTCCTTTCCAACTTGTGTCAAAGCAAAAAAAATGCTTTTGTTTATCACCTCCAATAAACAAAAGCATCCGTAAAAAGACTGCAGATTGTGTATACGTGCAGCCGGAAATTCTTTTTTTACTTTGCCTAGTTTTTTATACTGGGAGGGTTTCGAACCAGTTTCGGTGGTTATTTTAACACATATTTCTATGCATGACAAATTTATTTGATTTTTTTCTTTTTTTCACAAAAAAGCAGCCACATAAAGCAACAAAAACAATAGTCACAACCATAAGCACCGGCCATACCGGGATTGGACAGACACCTGCACTGATAAGCTTAAGTGCCTGGTAAAGTGTATATACACCGAAAACAGAGAATATGATAAATGCAATTGTATTAAGCAGTCCATCCGGAGTTTTGCTCTTTAAAAGATAACCGACTAACATTCCAAGAATGTCCGCTGCAAAAAGTCCCAGCGAACATGCGATCCATACAACAAAGGCTGCCCCCATACCTTCATTTGCACCAAATGTAATAGCAGTCAGCTGTGTCTTGTCTCCAAGCTCTGCCAGGAAAAATGTACAGAAAACTGCAAGAGGGGCAAACTTAATCTTTGATTTGCCACCCTCTTCCTCTTCATCATCCTCATCTCCGGCAATTGTTGATGCGGCAAAATAGAGAAATGCAAGTGCTGCTGCTGTTTTAATAAGCCAGTCAGGAATAAATTCACTGACCAGCCCACCTGCAAGAACGGCCAGTCCATTAAGTACAAGGATTGCTGCTGCAGTTCCCAGTATAATATCTTTTAACTTGTGTTTAGAAGTAAGAGCAATAAGCATAAGCTGGGTTTTATCTCCCATCTCTGCTATAAATTCAGTAAAAAATATCTTAAAAAACAATATCATTTTCTGATATCTCCTTTATCTTATTACAATGTAAACCGCATATATCGCATAAAGTGCAACCATAGCAAATCCTTCGATTTTTCCAATTTTCTTTTTGGTTCCTGCAAATATCCATACACAGACTGTAAATACAATAAGTACACACAGATCAATAATATTCTCAGTGATCAGGCTGACCGGACTAATTGCTGATGCAATGCCAAGTACCATAAGTATATTAAATACATTGGAACCGATTGCATTGCCAAGCGCCATATCAACTTCGTTCTTTCTGGCTGCAACTATTGAAGTCACAAGCTCCGGAAGTGATGTTCCTATTGAAACAATCGTAAGTCCGATAAGTGTCTGGCTCATTCCAAGGTCACTTGCTATCCTTGATGCAGCATCTACAGTAATATCTCCGCCAACTGCGATTGCAGCTGCACCGCCAATAATAAACAGAATACTGAGCGGCACGGAAATCAGCCTGATTTCCTCCTCTGAAGCGCCTTCAATCTCAACCTTCCTGCCTTCCTTACTTGCCTTTAATGCAACCTTGATCATGTAAGAAATATAGCCTGCAAAGGCGCCAAGGAATATTACACCGTCAAGATGTCCAAGTATCATGCCTGCTTTATCGCCAAATCCTGCAATTCCCAAAAACAATAAAAGTCCTGCACAGATAAGAGAAAATGGAATATCTCTCTTTATTGTTTCTTTTGCAACATTTACTGTGGCGATCATTGCACACACACCAATAACAACCATCAGGTTGAATATATTGGAGCCGACTACATTACTTACTGCAAGCTCATTATTGCCAGTAAGTGAAGCTGATACACTGACTGCAGTCTCCGGAAGCGATGTTCCCATTGCAACAATGGTAAGTCCGATAATGATAGACGGAACATGCAGTCTCTTTGCTACACTTGAACTTCCCTCTACGAAAAAGTCTGCACCTTTAATAAGCAGCACAAAACCTATTACAAGAAATACAAGCACAAGGGCAAATGGGGCGTTGTTAATGAATTTTTCCATATGTTTTCTCCTTTTATTCTCCATAACAGTATTGTCAGCCGAAATATCCGCCATTACGAGTATACCCAACAACCGTAAAAGAATCCTGCTATTCTGCCCGGAAGCTTTTATACTATAGAAACATTACAGAGTAATTTTCTGTGGTATAAAAAAGACTCATGTATATCAATTACCAGCCAGTGCATCATACATAAGCTGTTAATCGATATACATGAGTCTCATTATTTAAGATTTGCCAGATTATACTCTCTAATATAATCAGAATGTTGACAAACCACACTTTCGCGCTAACTACTCCCTCATGGAATATTAAATTACTTGACAAAGTTTATCAAATGTCTTGGGGCTTGTCAACAAAGTTTGATGTTTTTTATATAAAAATGTAAAACATCTATTTGACTGATATATATGAACGGTTCCTCTGCCTCCTGCATATCTTAACAGCAGAAGTTTGTAAAGGAGTATCTGTATGAAAAATAAAAAATGGATCGCGCTGGCAACTGCGGTTATACTCGCTGTGACTGCTCTACCGGTAACAGTATTTGCAAAGAAAAAGGACAGTCCGGATGATAAGACGCTTACAAAGGTTACCTTAAATGAAGTGGCACATTCTATTTTCTATGCTCCGCAGTATGTAGCAATTGAAAAAGGGTATTTTAAAGATGAGGGGCTTGATCTGACCCTTGTAACTGGCTTTGGAGCCGATAAAACTATGACCGCAGTCATATCCGGTGAGGCAGATATCGGATTTATGGGCGCAGAAGCATCTATTTATGCCTATCAGGAAGGAGCTACCGATCCTGTTGTAAACTTTGCACAGCTTACCCAACGAGCCGGAAATTTCCTTGTAGCAAGAGAAGAAATGCCGGATTTTAAATGGGAAGATCTGAAAGATAAGAAAGTTCTTGGCGGTCGCAAAGGCGGCATGCCGGAAATGGTATTTGAGTATATCCTGAAACAGAACGATCTTGACCCACAAAAGGACCTTTCTATTGATCAGAGCATTGACTTCGGCGCTACTGCTGCTGCCTTTACCGGAGATGATTCAGCCGATTTCACCGTAGAATTTGAACCGTCTGCTACTGCTCTTGAAAAACAGGGCACAGGATATGTTGTTGCGTCTCTTGGCGTTGATTCCGGTTATGTGCCTTATACTTCTTACAGCGCCAAAACCAGCTATATGAAAAAAAATCCTGATATCATGCAGAAATTCACCAATGCTCTGCAGAAAGGTATGGACTACGTTCAGAGCCATACTCCGGAAGAGATTGCAGAAGTAATCGAGCCACAGTTCCCGGAGACGGATCTGGATACTGTTACAACCATTGTAAAGCGCTATTACGATCAGGATACCTGGAAAGAAAATCTGGTGTTCGGACAGGATGGCTTTGAACTGCTGCAGGATATCCTGGAAGACGCAGGTGAACTGAAAGAACGTACACCATATGCAGAACTGGTCAACACAGAATTTGCAAAAAATGCTTCCTGATGATTTGCTTTCTCTGATCCCCCTGTAATTTTAGCCCGATATTCGTGTCTTCTCATCCGTTCCTTCATATTGTCAGAGATTTTTGACTTGATTCAGCCAAACCATAATCTTATATATACTTTGAGTAACAGGTAGTAAAGAAGAACCATATTTTAACTCCAATTTTGAAAAAC
>USDN01000106.1 GCA_900553515.1 uncultured Blautia sp.
TTTGAGAGTAGATGGAAACATAAAAAAGAAATGCAGGCTGAAACAGTTGTTTCAGCCTTTTTTGCATCATAAAAATAAGAATTTTATAGCAAATGAGGAAAATTGAAAAATGAAGCAAGAAACAAACATACCCTTTTGTCTCCTTTCTGTACTGGGAATTATTTTTGTAGTAGACGGACATTTGAATCACAGCTTTTTTGACATAGGGGGTTAATACCTTATTATGCATTTCATATGCCCCTGTTTGTTTTTATATCTGGATATTTTTTCCGTATGAAAGAGGGCGAAAGTTTGTGGAGGTTTGCAAAAAGAAAATTCCTCCGTTTGATGATTCCATATTATCTCTGGAATTTGATTTATGGGTTCCCTGCGGCATTTCTTCGAAGGAATGGTTTTCTCTTCGGGGAACCAATAACTCTGGATACTCTGGTCCTGGAACCTTTTTGTTTAGGCTATCAGTTTATTTTGAACCATGCGGCCTGGTTTGTTCCTTCCCTTTTTCTCATAGAGCTTGCCTACAGAGCTCTGGTTTCGAATCGGATTTGGAAAAAGGCGGAAAAAGCATGCAGATTCCTTTTTTTCTTGACCCTTGTGGGAGGAATTGTCGGTATTTTTATGTCCAGAAATGCAGGAAATGAAGGTTTTTTCCTGACTGTAGAAAAAATGCTGTTTTTGCTTCCTTTTTATAGTGCAGGAGTTTTATATCGCAGAGAGCTGGAGGATAAGGACTGTCTGGGAAATGGACTTTATTTTTCTGCAATTTTGGGGGCAGCGGTGATTCTGTGGTTCAGCAGAAGGCCTCTGATTTATTCAGTCAGCACCTGCAGAGATTTTTCTGGTTACTTTCTTCCCTATATTACTGGATTTCTCGGAATTGCTTTCTGGCTTCGTGTCAGCAAAATACTTGCTCCTGCATTTCAGAATAGCCGGTTTCTTGAGTTTTTTGGAAGAAATACCTTCTCAATTATGATGCATCACATGATGATATTTTTCCTTTTGACAACCTGCTTTGCATTTGGGGCAAAATATATGGGGATGTTTGGAGATTTTGATTTTGCCCGGTACAAAAGTGATATTTATTATTGTTACCGGCCGGGAGGAGAAGCGCAGTGGATTGTGATTTATCTGCTGGCTGGACTTTTGGTTCCTTTGGGAATCCAGAAGATGCTGATAATATGCCGGGAAAAAGTAAAAATTACATATTTCACTCAAATAAGGCAATGGCTTCACAGAGAAAAAGCAGGTATAATCAGGTAAGAGTCGTTAAATGCTTCAGAGGAAAGCGGCAGAGAAAAGACTCTGAAATAAGAAGCTTGATGAACAGAATGAGAGAAGAGAGGATAAATGATGAACAGCAGAATACCGCAGCTGTCATGGCTGGAGAATCCGGAGGTGTTTGCCGTAAATCGGCTGCCGGCACATTCAGATCACCGGTTTTATGAAAGTGAAGAAACGATGGAGCCAGGAGAGAGGGCAGGAGGAGTGATGCCTCTTCGCCAGTGCTTAAACGGAGTATGGAAGTTTTCCTATGCAGAAAATCCATCCCTTAGAAGGGCAGAATTTTATCAGGAAAACTTTGACGATACTTGCTTTGATGAGATTCAGGTGCCGGGGCATATTCAGCTTCAGGGATATGATAAATGTCAGTATATTAATACGATGTATCCATGGGACGGACATTCGGAACTGCGTCCACCCAAAATAGACTGGGATTACAATCCGGTGGGAAGCTATGTCCGGGAATTTGATCTGGAGAAGCCTCTTTCAGGAAAGCGGGTAATTCTTTCTTTCCAGGGGGTAGAGACAGCCATGTATGTATGGCTGAATGGAGCCTTTGTTGGATATGCAGAGGACAGCTTTACGCCGTCTGAGTTTGATGTGACTCCATGGATTCGGGAGAAAGGAAACCGTCTGGCTGTTGAGGTTTATAAGAGAAGCAGCGCAAGCTGGATCGAGGATCAGGACTTTTTCCGTTTTTCCGGAATTTTTCGTGATGTATATCTTTATGGGATACCTGATGTCCATCTCCAGGACTTATTTGTAAATGCAGGGCTGGAGCATGATTACCAGGATGGACGTCTGACAGCAGAGCTTTCTTTATCAGAGAAAAACTGTGAAAATCAGTTTTCTGGCTGCCGCGTGGCAGCGGTTTTAAAAGATAGAGAAGGCAGAGTGATATGGACTTGCGAAGACTGTGTTCCAGATAAAAATGGCATGATAAGAATTGAAGCATCCATTTCCTCAGTTCATGCCTGGAGCGGTGAGGATCCTTATTGTTATATGCTGTATATCGAGATAAGAGACGGAGAGAGACGCCGGACAGAGCTTGTGCCGCAGAAAATCGGATTCCGAACTTTTGAAATGAAGAATCAAATCATGTGTCTGAACGGAAAACGTCTGGTATGGAAGGGGATTAACCGTCATGAGTTTGATGTCCGTCTGGGACGGGCAATTACAGAGAAAGAAATGCTCTGGGATATCCGTTTTTTGAAGCAGCATAATTTGAATGCCGTGCGCACCTGCCATTACCCTAATCAAAGCCGGTGGTATGAGCTGTGTGATGAGTACGGGATTTACCTGATTGATGAGGCAAATCTGGAAAGTCACGGTTCCTGGCAGAAAATGGGAGTCTGTGAGCCGTCCTGGAATGTGCCGGGAAGCCTGCCTCAGTGGAAAGCCTGTGTAATCGATCGGGCCAGATCCATGCTGGAGCGAGACAAAAATCATCCTTCTGTTCTTATTTGGTCCTGTGGAAATGAATCTTATGCAGGGGAAGATATTCTGGCGATGTCCCAGTATTTTAAAGAGCGGGACAGCTCCCGGCTGGTTCATTATGAGGGAGTCTTCTGGAACCGGGAATTTGACGAAATCAGCGATATGGAAAGCCGGATGTATGCAAAACCTCAGGAGGTGGAGGAATACCTGAAGAAGGATCCAAGAAAGCCTTTCATTCTCTGCGAATATATGCATGCCATGGGGAATTCTCTGGGAGGCATGGAGGAATACACCAGACTGGCAGATCGTTATCCCATGTATCAGGGCGGTTTTATCTGGGACTATATTGATCAGGCTCTGATAAAAAAGGACGGAGAAAAAGAGGTTTTGGGCTATGGCGGCGATTTTACCGATCGCCCGACAGATTATAATTTTTGTGGAAACGGAATTGTGTATGGAAACAGAACAGCATCTCCCAAGGCAGCTGAAGCAAAGGCCCTGTATCAGAATCTGAAGCTGACACCGGGATTGGGGCAGGTTCTTGTGAAAAATGAAAATCTGTTTACAGATACCTCTGATCGGGAGTTTGTGTACCGTATTTTGAAAAATGGACACCAGGTGTATGAAACACGTTTTGATGCAGTGGTAAAAGAAGGAGAAGAGAAGCTGATTTCTGTAGATGTACCAGAAGAATTTCAGGAATTGAAGGCTGTTTCTCACAGCATGGCTCAGAAAAACGGTGTTCAGGATGAATATGTCTATCAGGCTTCTGCCCATTTAAAAGAGGATACCTTATGGGCTGAAAAGGGCTTTGAAACGGATTTTGGGGAAACTCTGGAGCTGGCAGCTTCGGAACCAGTTTCCGACTCTGGAAAAGCCTGTGAGGGGGAACTGGGGTCAAAGGAAGAGAAAATCCTGCTGGCGGAGAAGGAACAGCCTTTTACAGTGATTCACGGAGATGTGAATCTGGGAGTAAAGGGAAAGGGCTTTTCTGTTCTGTTTTCCAGAACCGAGGGGGGAATCGTTTCTCTCAGATACGGCAAAAAAGAATGGATTGCGAGAGCGCCGATGCCTGCTTACTGGAGAGCGTCTACGGACAATGACAGAGGAAATCATTTTGCGGCAGACAGCGCTGCATGGATGGCGGCAGATCAGTTCTGCCGGTATGACAATACCCGAATTCAGGTGGAGGAGTCTGAAAATCAGGTTACGGTAACCTATCGCTATGGGGTTCTGGTTCATCCGGAAACAGAAACCAGAGTAACGTATACAGTAGGAGCAGACGGAAGAATTCAGACGGAAGTTCATTTCTATGGAAAAGAAGGACTTCCCCAGCTGCCGCTGTTTGGGATGCGTTTCCGCCTTCTGCCGGATGTAAGCCGGTTTATTTATTATGGATACGGCCCGGAGGAAAGCTATCCGGATCGAAAGCATGGAGTACGTCTGGGGATTTTTGATGGAACACCGGAGGAAAATATGGCTTCGTATCTGATTCCGCAGGAATGCGGAAACAGAAGTGGAGTGAGGTGGATGAAGATTCTGGATGCACAGGGAAATGGGCTGAAATTTACTGCAGTGGGAAGGCCGCTGGATATGAATGTGCTTCCTTATACAGCGCTGGAGCTGGAACAGGCCCTTCACCGGGAGGAGCTTCCCCTGTCCCATAATACGATTGTCACAGTACTGGGAGCCCAGAGAGGCGTTGGAGGAGATGACAGCTGGGGAGCTCCTGTGCATCAGGCCTATGAAATCAGCGGGGAAGAGGATATAGAATTTCATTTTGTAATAGAAGGCTGCAGCTGATAACCAGAGCAAGTCAAACAGGACATTTGCTCAGATTTCTGACACAGGAAAGCCGGGCAAATGTCCCTGAAATGCGTTTCCAAAGTCTTTCGAAATATTTTGTAACAGTTCAGCCTTGCGGGGATTCAGTCAGGAAAACTCGTTGAAAGTTT
>USDN01000107.1 GCA_900553515.1 uncultured Blautia sp.
AAATACTGCGGATATTGTGGGAGAGAAAGCTGGTGACAGTGGGAGAACAGTACAGCGATATATTCGTCTGGCCAGTCTAATAGATGGGCTTTTGGAGTTGGTGGATTCAGGGAAAATTGCTATGGTAGCAGGAGAACGCTTGTCCTATCTGAAAAAGGAAGCACAGAAATGGGTACTGGGAGCAGCGGAAAATACCGGGATGTATCCGACACCGGGACAGGCAGCACAACTTAAAGAAATGAGCGATCATGGAGAACTGTCCGAAGGAAATTGTTATGCGATTCTGGTAAAAAAAGAAAACAGCAGTCCGGGGGTGACGATTTCATCGAAAAGAATCCGAAATTATTTCCCGCCGGCATATACAAAGGCACAGATTGAGGAAGTGATTTATTCACTTCTGGAACAATGGAAACAGGGAAAGGAGGGAAAAACAAATGCAGGAGATACAGTTTGATTACTTCCGAGGTATGGAAGCGGAACAGTACAGCTTTTATCGTGTCCCGAAAGTGCTGTTTACAGCAGAATGTTTTAAATCCCTCTCCTGTGAAGCAAAGGTTTTATACGGTCTGATGTTAGACCGTATGAGCCTTAGCATTAAGAATCGATGGTTTGACGAGGAAGACCGGGTATATATCATTTTTACCGTGGAAGAAATAGCAGAGCTTCTGAATTGCGGATCACAGAAAGCAGTCAAGCTGATGAAAGAACTGGATAGTAATCAGGGGATCGGATTGATTGAAAAGAAGCGTTTGGGGTTAGGAAAACCGAATGTAATTTATGTGAAAAACTTTATGCTGAAGGAAAAACATTCCTTTGAGAAGGAGGAAAAAGCGGCGGTAAACGCTGAAAATATGCAGAATAGTGAAAATCACAATTCAAGAATAGTGAAAATCACAAATCAGGAATTTCCGGAATCACAATTCAAGGATGGTGAAAATCACAATTCAGGAATAGTGAAAATCACAAATCAGGAATTTCCGGAATCACAATTTAAGGATGGTGAAAATCACAATTCAAGAATAGTGAAAATCATAACTCAAGAAGTTCCAAAATCACAATCTAATAATACTGATATAAACAAGACTGATTATAGTGAGACTGATCCTATCCAATCTTATCAATTTTGCACTGAAGGTGAAGAGTGCCTTGTGAGTAGGGATATGATGGAGAAGATGGAAGTCTACCGGGAAATCTTACGGACAAATGTTGATTATGCAGGTTTTGTCCAGAAAGGTGAAAGGGAGGACGTGGACGAACTTATTGAGTTGATGGTGGAAATCTTAATGCTTCCGGATGATAGTATGGTGCGGATTGGAGGGGCAGATAAGCCGGTTACGGTAGTTAAGAGCCGTTTTCTAAAGCTGACGTATTCTCACATTGAGTATGTCCTGTTTAGCTTGCATAGGAATACATCCAAAGTGGCGAATATTAAGGCGTATCTTTTGACGACGCTTTATAATTCGTCCATGACCATGAACCATTATTACCAGGCAGAAGTGAACCATGATTTGTACGGAGGTGGCTAAGATGTGCGAGTTTGTAAAAAAGGTGATTGTTCCGGTAGGAGCGGCAGGAGTCTTGGCAGTATTGTTTTATCCTCTTTGTGTGGAGAATGGACAATGCGATTACTTGAAACTATGGATGTTTGTAGGAATTCCCTTTGGGGTACATCGGATGTTCCTTTGGATTATCCCGAAAGGTTTTGATATTGGAGGCACCGTGGGGCTGTTTGTATTTAATTTGTTGATTGGTGGTGTGATAGGGGGCGTGATCCTAGTTGGTCGGCTGTTTATGGCAGTTTTTTACCTGATGAAAATAATTGCAGTAAGTATTTGTCGGTTGGCAAAGGCAAAAACAGTGTAGGGAGTTTATGAAGTTTATGAAAGAAGAATTGAATAGTAGATTACAAAAGCAGCTAAGTCTATGTACCAGGCTGCTTTTTGTTATCTGAAAGCAAAACTTTGCGACACTATGTCGTAAAGTAAAATCTTAAATGGAAGGGGGGACTGTGTTGGGAAACCGTGCGGGTTCACAGGAGCTGATCCAGTTAGGAGAACGTGTTCGACAAAAGAGAAAAGACTGTCATTTATCCCAGGAGACTCTTGCAGAAAAAGCGGGTATCAGTGTCAACACAGTAAGCCGCATTGAGGGCGGGCAGGCGGCAATGTCCATTGAGATTTTTGCAAAACTGGTGGAGGTACTGGATGCTGACGCAAACGAGTTATTAGGAAAGAATCCCGAAGGAGACAGAAATCCTGCCCACAAGATGGTTTCCCGTGTCTTGAATCTACAGCCAAAGGAGCAGAAAGTTGTAATCCAGACCATAAGCGCCCTGATAGATGGGATTGAAGGAATCCAGTAAAATCCACAAATATGAGAGGAAATCTTAAGTCTTTCCTCAAATCTGCCAGGGAAAAATAACTGGCAGAATGATACATTGAATATGTACAAAGCGCAGATATGTGAGAGGAGGAGAAAAGTTGCTTTATCGGAGAAGTTGTTCTTATGACACATAGGGGCTACTCATTTGTAATGAAAATAGAACAGATTAAATTGATACCATTAAAAAGAAACTGATCCGACAATAACGATAAAATTAAAGTTGTTTGCAGGTAGTAAAAGGAGTTCCAGACTCCCGTCAAAAAAAACGGGTGTGCCAGGAAGCTTTTTTTGCTGCCTTTTCTCTGGATTTTCTGTGCGTTGTCATCTGGCCGCCCGGAGCCTAGGGGCAGAAAGGCGGTCGTTATGCTGACATTGCAGGATTTAAAGTGGATTGTAAAGAAACCGGAGAAAGCGGGAAAACCTCCCACAGCACGGTGTCTGCTGGAGCAGGGAAAGTGTGTTGTGAGTATGGAGAATGGCAGGGAAATACAGCTTTTGGTATATCAGGAAGGGTATGCACTTTACAGGGTAGGAAAATATACTACAGTTTTTCCGGTACATAGCTGCGGAAATTACTGTTATGAAAATGATGGACAGCAGATCTGCGTGGACGCATCGTTTTTTGAACAGCAGAAATGGTATGTGCGCCTGTTTTTGGAGGGGGAGGATCGTTTGGCAAAGAACCGGGAAACATGCCATAAGGGGAAAGTGATCTCTTATCATGCTGTCTCAGAAGAATGGTTTCTTTTGTCTTCGCCGGCACTGCCGCCATTGGAACAGCTGATAGAAAAAGAGCAGATTCTGGAATTGATGGGACTTCTGACAGAACGGCAAAGAGACATTGTAATTCTGTATTTTTATTATGGGAAAACACAGTGGGAGATTGCAAAGGAACTTGGCATTACACAGCCCACAGTTTCTCAGACGCTTGTGGCAGCACTTCGCCGGATGCGGGACAGTCAGAAGAAAGACAGTCCCTCTGGAAAGAAAGCGGATTTTAGAGAGGGAGGTGCGCTGTATGCGGGGTAAACGTCCAAAGGAGCGGAAATGTTATGTACTTCGTGCCGGGAATGGCACAGTTGTGGAAGTAACCAGGGAAGTTTATCTGGAATGGTATCAGTCTCGGAGGCATGAACGCTACCAGAGGGAAAAGGAGCGGAAATATCAAGTGTTCAGCTTGGAAATGTTGATAGAACAGGGAGGTATTCCGGTTGGTGCTGCAGATGTTGTAGAAGATACTGTGATCCGGGAAATGTGTATTGAAAAGCTGCGGTCAGTGATGGAGGAATTGGCAGAAGAGGATGCTTATTTATTGTATCTGCTGTTTTTTGAAGAAGTTACCGTAAAGGAGACGGCACAGATCTGCGGGTGCAGTAGAAAGACAATTGCCAATCGGAGAAAGAGGATTTTAAAAGAGTTAAATGAGAAACTGAAAGAGATGGGGATTATGGGAGGATGTTTTTAGGGTAAAATTAAAAAATATGCGGTCATTTTAATGGAGAGAATATGGGTGACCGCATATTTATTCAAAGAGGTAAAGGACAATCATTTTTAATATACTTGGCATTGACTTTACAAACAACCCCCTGATTAACAGAAGATGTTGAAATAGTCTAATTCTACTAAAAAATCTGCAATAAAGCGAAACTAATTAATTTATCTGGCAAACCAACATATTTGAAAAAGCCGGCATATACAATAGCTAATAAGGGGGCATATAATTTTGTATTATCTCCCCATTTAACCGTTCCAGAATGTGTTTTGCCATTGCGTAGTTTTACAAAAGAAGCTATATTAGTCTCATTTATTTGTGGTAACAGCCATTTTGAAACTATTGCATCAGCCACATTATGGTTTTCGTCGTATAATGTAAGGATTTTCTGTTTCAATGTATAATCAAGATCCACCCTGCTTGTTATTTAGCAGAGGAATAATTACTGTTGCCAAAACCAATATTTTAAATTTTATCAGTAATAAAGTGCAGAATGATATTTGAATTTCTGTTTTTAGGCAACTATTCTTTGGTGCTCTTGACAAAATCCTTTTTAAAGATTAAAATTATAACAGTGTTATATAGCGCTGTTATATAGGAGGTGTACAAAATAAACGGAAATGGAACGACTTTAGAAAATATCCACCGAGCAGCGAAAGCGGAATTTTTAGAAAAAGGATATAAAGACGCTTCCCTGCGGAATATTGTGAAATCCGTGGGAATGACTACCGGAGCCTTTTA
>USDN01000108.1 GCA_900553515.1 uncultured Blautia sp.
AGCAGAATATAAAATTTAGAAAAAGCTGTGCGAAAAATATGGCATGGCTTTTTTTATTTGCCTGAAATCGCCAGATAAATTGACATTTTTATGTCAAAATTATATAATAATGAACGGAAATAAGGAGGGATTTTATGGCATACAGGACAGGACTGGAAGAGCATTATGTGATCCGAAATCAGAAAAAACTCCGTTTTGGCTACACTACAGGCTCCTGTGCGGCAGCAGCGGCAAAGGGAGCGGCAGAGATTCTTCTGGGAGGAAAGCAAATTTCAGAAGTAGAGCTGATGACTCCGAAAGGGATTCTTCTGAGTCTGGAGCTTCTGGATATCCGTCAGGAGGAGAATGCAGTAAGCTGTGCAGTCCGTAAGGATGCCGGGGATGATCCGGACACCACAGACGGGATTCTTGTGTATGCCCGGGTGGAAAAGCTGTCAGCATCTGATGCCCCGGAGCAGACTGGCAGGGAGGCAGACCGGAAAGAACTGCCGAAAAATACGGACCGTATCCTGATTGACGGAGGTGTCGGAGTTGGCCGGGTGACAAAACCCGGTCTGAAGCAGCCTGTGGGTGAGGCTGCCATCAATCCTGTGCCAAAGGCTATGATCCTGAAATCTGCGGAGGAGGCCGCAGACAGATTTGATTATGAAGGCAGACTGAAAATTACCATATCTGTACCGGAAGGCGAGGCAGTTGCCAAAAAGACTTTTAACCCAAGACTTGGCATTGTGGGAGGGATTTCCATTCTGGGAACAACGGGGATCGTGGAGCCTATGAGTGAAAAGGCTCTGATCGACAGTATCCGGGTGGAAATGAGTCAGCATATTGCCATGGAAGAGGAATATCTTCTGGTGACGCCGGGGAATTACGGTGCAGATTTTTTAAGAGAGCATATGGAGCTCCCTTTTGAAAGAAATATCAAATGCAGCAACTATGTGGGAGAGACCATAGATATGGCTGTGGATATGGGGGCAAAAGGCATTCTTTTTGTTGCTCATATCGGGAAATTTATTAAGGTTGCGGCAGGGATCATGAACACCCATTCTCACAGTGCGGATGGAAGAATGGAGGTTTTTTGTGCGGCGGCTGTCCGTGCGGGGGGCAGTCTTGCATGTGCGCAGGAGATCCTGCAGTGCAATACCACTGACGAAGCGCTTTCTGTTTTAAAAAAATATGATCTGATGGAAGAGGTTCTGAAAGTGATACTGGAGAAGATACAGTTTTATCTGGATCATCGTTCCTATCATCAGATCCTTCTGGGGGCTGTAATCTTTTCCAATGAGTATGGTTACCTGGGACAGACGGCCAATGCGTCAGAGCTGATCAAAAAAATCGGTAAAGGAGAAAAAGAATGATACATTTTGTAGGAGCAGGACCGGGAGCGCCGGATCTTATTACAGTCAGAGGAAAAAAATATCTGGAAGAAGCGGATGTAATTATATACGCAGGTTCTCTTGTGAACCCGCAGCTTCTGGAATACAGCAAGGATGTTTGTACCATTCACAACAGCGCAAAAATGACGCTGGAGGAAGTGATCTCTGTTATGGAAAGAGCGGAGGCAGAAGGAAAAACCACGGTTCGTCTCCATACAGGAGATCCCTGTATCTACGGAGCGATCCGTGAACAGATGGACATTCTGGATGAAAAAGGAATCGCCTATGATTCCTGCCCCGGCGTCAGCTCTTTCTGCGGCGCGGCAAGCGCCCTGGATCTGGAATATACTCTTCCGGATATTTCTCAGAGCGTGATCATTACCAGAATGGAAGGCCGTACACCAGTTCCGTTTAAAGAAAGCATTCAGTCCTTTGCTGCACATCAGGCGTCCATGGTGGTGTTTTTAAGCACCGGAATGCTGGAGGAATTAAGCAGGAGACTGATCGAAGGCGGATATACAGAGGATACGCCGGCTGCCATCGTATATAAGGCAACCTGGCCGGATGAAAAGAAATTTATCTGTACAGTAGGAACGCTGGCAAAAACAGCGGCAGAGAACAACATCACCAAGACGGCGCTGATGATTATCGGGGACGCAGTAAAAGCAGCGCATTATGACCGCTCGAAACTATATGATCCTTCCTTTACTACGGAATTCAGAAAAGCGACAAAATAAAAGGGAGAGGCAGATGAAACTTTCTATAATCTGTTTCAGTCTTACCGGACTTCATACAGCGGAAAGGCTGAAGACAGGATTTGAGAAACAGGGTCATGAGGTTCTTCTTGCAAAAAAAAGTAAATATCTGGAGGATTCTGTTGCAGAAAGCGTTGGAAAATGGGCAGGAGACCGTTTCCCTCTGGATGACGGGATCCTATTTGTGGGAGCCTGCGGGATTGCAGTGCGGAGCATTGCTCCTTATGTGGCGTCCAAAAAATCAGATCCGGCAGTGCTGGTGATCGACGAATGCGGAAAATTTGTGATTTCCCTGCTGTCCGGCCATCTGGGAGGAGCCAATGAGCTGGCTCTTCAAAGCGCAGAGATTCTGGAAGCACAGCCTGTAGTTACTACGGCTACAGATCTTCACAGACGTTTTGCTGTAGATGTTTTTGCAAAAAAGAATGGTTGTGACATCCGGAATATGAAGGCGGCAAAAGAGGTATCTGCAGCGCTTCTGGCAGGTAAAAAGGCTGGGTTTTACAGTGAATTTCCCTGGAAGGGAGAACTTCCGGAGGGAATAGTGCTGTGTGACATTTATGGAAGATTACAGGAAGAGCCAGACAGACAGTCGGAGAAACCGGAAAGTCTGCAAAAGAAGTCGGAACAGTGTCCGGAGCTTGGAATCGCGGTTACGATCCATAAATCCTGTAAGCCATTTTTATCCACCGTGCAGGTAATCCCCCGGATTTTGACCCTTGGCATGGGGTGCAGGAAGGATAAGGAGGCGGAAGCCATAGAAAGAGCTGCGGACAGATGCATGGAGGAAGCAGATGTATTTCTTCAGGCAGTGGAGCAGCTGGCAAGCATTTCTCTGAAAAAAAATGAGCCGGGACTGCTGGCTTATGCAGAAAAAAATAAACTCCCGTTCCGTACCTGGGACAGCAGAGAATTAATGGAGGTACAGGGAGATTTTACGCCCTCCCCTTTTGTAAAAAAGATCACAGGAGCAGATAATGTCTGTGAACGGAGCGCTGTACTGGGGACGTCGGACGGGACACTGATAAAAAGAAAATCCGGAGAGGACGGGGTGACAACCGCCCTTGCCATCCGGACGTGGGAGGTACGTTTTGAATAAAATATATGTAGTAGGAATCGGCCCGGGAGGCTGCGACCAGATGACCGGGATTGCCATGGAAGCGTTAAAATCCAGTGATGTGATTATTGGCTATACCGTATATGTGGATCTTGTAAAAGATACCTTTGCAGATAAAGAATTTCTTACCACACCGATGAAAAAAGAGGTAGACCGCTGTGTTCTTGCTTTTGAAGAGGCAATGAAAGGAAAAGTTGTCTCCATGATCTGCAGCGGAGACGCAGGTGTTTATGGAATGGCAGGACTTATGTATGAGGTTGGTGTGAAATATCCGGAGGTGGAGCTGGAAATCGTTCCCGGTGTTACCGCTGCTCTGGGCGGAGCTGCCGTTCTTGGAGCTCCTCTGATCCACGATTTCTGTCTTATCAGTCTCAGTGACCTTCTCACACCCTGGGAAAAGATCGAAGCCCGTCTTCTGGGTGCATCCCAGGCAGACTTTGTGATCTGTCTTTATAATCCTTCCAGCCGCAAACGTCATGACTATCTGCAGAAAGCATGTGATCTGATGATGCAGTACAAGTCTCCGGAAACTGTGTGCGGAACCGTTGCCAATATCGGAAGAGAGGGAGAAGAATATCATCTTATGACCTTGAGGGAACTTCGGAATACAAAGGTAGATATGTTTACTACTGTTTTTATCGGCAATTCCCAGACAAAAGAGATCAATGGAAAAATGGTAACGCCAAGAGGATACCGGAATGTATAAAGCCATTGTATTTGCAGGCACCACAGAGGGATATGAGCTGTGTCGTTTTCTGTCAGAGCATCAGGTTCAGGTTCTCGGCTGTGCGGCTACAGAATACGGAACAAAATCCCTTTCGGAAAGTCCTTTTCTCCATGTACAGGGGAAGCGCCTTTCGGAAGAGGAAATGGAAGTCCTTTTTGAGAGAGAAAAACCGGAGCTTGTTCTGGATGCCACCCATCCTTATGCCGCAGAGGTAACGGGAAATATCCGCCAGGCCTGCGAAAAAACCGGAATCTCTTATATCCGGGTTCTTCGGGAGGAAAGCGGTCATCAGAAGGCAGTATATGTAGAAAGCACGGAAGAGGCGGCAGAATTTCTGAAAACCACAGAGGGAAACGTGCTTCTTACGACAGGAAGCAAGGAGTTAAAGCTGTTTACCCGGGTGCCGGATTTTCAGAAACGACTTTTTGCCAGGGTTCTTTCTCTCCCTTCTGTGATCGATACCTGCAGGGAACTGGGCTTTGAGGGAAAGAACCTCATTGCCATGCAGGGACCTTTTTCGGAGGAGATGAATGCAGCCATGCTGAAACAGTATGACTGCCGTTATCTGGTTACAAAGGATTCCGGAAAAGC
>USDN01000109.1 GCA_900553515.1 uncultured Blautia sp.
CAGACCCTTATAGGGTCAAAGCAAACCACCGGCTAAGCCGGTGGTCGTGATTATTGATTGATATTGTTAATGGCATTCTGGATATGTTCAACAAACAGTTCCCGTATTTTCTGGTAAGCACCCAGACCTTTTAATACGGATTCTGCTTCATAACCGGCACTTTGGAATCTGGAAGCCCAGGATTCCGGATGGTCACCTGCCATATCATTATGTGCATGATCCCCGGCAACGATCATAAAAGGAGCCAGAACAACTTTTTCTATTGGGAAGCAGTTTTTCGGGGAATCGCAGTTTTTAGCTGAGATCCCATAATTGCTGATCTCATGGATCAGATCCTGCACAGAAGGACTGGCTTCTACAGTGCCGAGAAAAATATGAGGATATCCCATATCCTTAAAAAGCTGATCCAGTTCTTCATAAACGATATTTGTCTGATGTGTGGTGCCGTGCCCCATCAGTACCAGAGCAGTATTTTCATCCAGATCTTTAAATCGTTTACCGATGGCATGAATAATTGTTTCTGCATCCTTTTGTCCTGAAAGCAGAGGCGCGCCAAAAGAAATGGAATGAAAATGGTCTTTATAAGAAAGTACTTCATCTTTCATAAGGTGGTTTTCAATGCCGTCCAGAATATGGGTGGGCTGTACGATAATGTCGCGGATCCCATCAGAGATCATTTGCTCCATAGCCTCACGTACATTAGGAATAATGATCTGATCCCTTTTTTTCAAAATGGAAAGGATCACCCGGCTTGTCCAGGCGCGATAGATCCGGTATTCCGGAAAAGCGTCGGTGATATCATTTTCAATTCGCTCTATGGTTGCTTTTCTGGCATCCTCATAGCTTGTACCGAAGCTGACTACCAGAATGGCTTTCTGACTGTATTTCATGAAAATCCTCCGTTATCTGCCAAAGGCAGTTTGTCTCTTTGCTCTGTGGACTATTATACTATAAAAATACTGAGGAGAAAACAAAAACATGGCAAAAAATAAAAATCATATTGACTTTTTTGCAGGGCGATAATATCATACCAACATATGGAATAGATATGTAAATTGAGACACAGAAAGAAAGGTGAAGAGAGACATGGCAAATATTTATAAAAGCACAGAAGAGCTGATTGGAAATACGCCTTTGGTACAGGTGTCCAATATAAAAAAAGAACTGGGACTTCAGGCAGATCTTCTGGTAAAACTGGAATATCTGAATCCTGCCGGCAGCGTAAAGGACCGGGCAGCCAGAGAGATGATCCGGGATGCAGAAGAACGGGGGATCCTGAAAGAAGGATCTGTGATCATAGAGCCCACTTCGGGAAATACCGGGATCGGACTGGCGGCTCTTGCGGCAGTGAAGGGATATCACGTAGTCCTTACCATGCCGGAGACCATGAGCGTGGAGCGACAGAATATCCTGAAAGCTTATGGCGCGGAGATCATCCTTACAGAAGGCGCCCGGGGAATGCAGGGAGCCATTGACAGGGCTGAAGAGCTGGCGCGGGAAATACCGGGAAGCTTTATTGCAGGGCAGTTTGTAAATCCCGCTAATGCAGAGGCTCACAGAAAGACTACCGGACCGGAGATCTGGAGAGATACAGATGGAAAGGTAGATATTTTTGTAGCCGGAGTAGGTACAGGGGGAACTCTTACCGGCACTGGGGAATATCTGAAATCAAAAAATCCGGATATAAAGATCGTGGCAATGGAACCTGCTGATTCTCCGGTACTTTCTCAGGGAAGGGCAGGCGCTCATAAGCTTCAGGGCATCGGGGCAGGTTTTGTTCCGGAGGTGCTGAATACAGAAATTTATGATGAAGTGGTGACTGTTGAGGCGGAGGATGCTTACTCGGCAGCCAGACTTCTTGCAAAAAAAGAAGGATTTCTTGTAGGGATTTCTTCGGGGGCAGCCTTTCATGCAGCAGCAGAGCTTGCACGCCGTCCGGAAAATAAAGGAAAGACGATCGTAGTCCTTCTTCCAGATTCCGGAGACCGATATTATTCTACACCGCTGTTTCAGCAGCAGTGATTGAAATAATAACCACCAGAACGGAGAGAAACATGGAAAAAACCATTATAGAGGACAGCAGAGCCGCAACAGAAGAGGCTAATACAGAAAAAAACAGTGTGAAAGAACAGGAAGCACAGTGGGAAGAGGTGCTTACTCCGCAGCAGCAGGAGGAAAAGCTTCGGGAGATAAGACAGAAAGAAATAGAAAGAAGCATCATAAAGAAATTCCGGAAACCTGTCTGGAGAAGATTTACCAAAGCCATCAATGAGTATGAGCTGATCAGGGACGGAGATAAGATCGCCGTGTGTATTTCCGGCGGAAAGGACTCCATGCTGATGGCAAAACTGTTCCAGGAACTTGCCCGTCATGGCAAGAAAAACTTTGAGGTGGTTTTTCTTGTGATGAATCCGGGGTATAATGACGCCAATTATCAGCTGATCCTCAGTAATGCCAGAACACTGGGCGTTCCCATTACTGTTTTTGAGTCAGAGATTTTTGACATTGTGGCAGATGAAAAAAACTCTCCCTGCTATCTCTGCGCCCGAATGCGCAGAGGATATCTCTACAGCAGAGCCAAAGAGCTTGGCTGCAATAAGATCGCTCTGGGGCATCATTATGACGATGTGATCGAGACGATCCTGATGGGGATGCTTTACGGTGCCCAGGTACAGACTATGATGCCAAAGCTGCACAGCACGAATTTTGAGGGGATGGAACTGATCCGCCCCATGTATCTGATCCGGGAGGAGGATATCATCCACTGGGCAAACTATAACGGGCTCCGGTTCCTCAGATGTGCCTGCCGTTTTACCGAACAGTGTGCAAATAAAGAGGAAACAGATAAAAGTTCCAAGAGAGCGGAAGTAAAGGAACTGATCCATACCCTTGCCCAGAAGGATCCGGTAATTGAATTTAACATTTTCAAAAGCGTGGAAAATGTAAACCTGAATACGGTAGTGGCTTATAAGAAAGATGGTGTGAAACATCATTTTCTGGAAACCTATGAAGAACAGTAAAGGAAGAGACTGCAAAAATGAAGATTTCCACAAGAGGACGATACGCCATCCGGGTGATGCTGGATCTGGCAGAACATGATAAAGGACAATATATCCCCCTGATGGATATTGCAAAAAGACAGGAAGTTTCTGAGAAATATCTGGAATCAATTGTATCCGTATTAAGTAAAAATAAGTTTGTCCATGCACTTAGAGGGAAGGGTGGCGGCTACCGCCTTTCAAGAACACCGGGAGAATATACGGTAGGGAGTATCCTGAGACTGACCGAGGGATCTCTGGCGCCTGTTGCCTGCCTGGAGGATGAACGGAACCTCTGTGAAAGGGCTGCAGAATGCAGGACCCTTAACATGTGGCAGGGTTTTTATAAGCTGATCAACGAGTATTTTGACGGGATTACACTGGAAGATCTTATGGGAGAAGGCTGTCTTTATATAAAGTAATCCGATACATGGATTTAACATGTATTTTATTGAACTTTTCTTTTTTATATGCTATAGTAAAAACAGTTTGAAGGAAAGACAGGACAGCACAGATGAATCAGACATTTTTTGATGCAGTAGAAGACAATCCGATTATTGCGGCAATAAAGAGTCCGGAAGATCTGAAGGAGTGCTGCGGTATTCCGGAGATTCGGATCGTTTTTATTCTGTATGGAGATATCTGTTCTCTGAAAGAGATTGTAAAGACTGTGAAGGATGCCGGGAAGATCGCCATGGTCCATGTGGATCTGATCAGCGGTCTCAGTACAAGAGAAATTGCTGTGGATTTTATCCATACAGACACAGAGGCGGACGGGATCATCACAACCAGGCCAACGCTGATCAAAAGAGCAAAGGAACTGTCCATGTATACAATCCTTCGGGTTTTTCTTCTGGATTCCATGGCGTATGAAAATATCTGCAGCCAGCAGTACAGTGTAAAACCGGACTTTATAGAGGTGCTTCCGGGAGTAATGCCAAAGATCATAAAGAAGCTTTGTCATTCCATAAAAATCAGGATCATTGCCGGAGGACTGATCTCAGACAGAGAATCGGTAATGGCTGCCCTGGATGCCGGAGCCTGCGGGGTTTCCTCTACCTGTCATCAGGTGTGGAGGATGTAGGAAGTTCTGGCAGAAAAATAAAATTGAATTATTGAGGCAAGAGAGAAGAGAGCCTGACAGATAGCGCACAGAACAGTTGCGTTTATTTGTCAGGCGTTTTTTGTTTATCAGTAAAGTAGTACATTTTGTACTAGCTTTTCTGATAAACAAAAAACGCTCCGCGAGGATGCGACCAGATGCATGCGGAATAAGTCCATCAAGGATTTAGGGAGGTTGAGGCGGACTTATCCGCTTTGTTCTATTAAAGGAAAGTTCTCGGTTTGGAGAACCCGAGGGTAAAAAAATGCCCGCCGG
>USDN01000110.1 GCA_900553515.1 uncultured Blautia sp.
CATCAGAGCCTTTTTCTTTGACTCTGTTTTTTCATAAATCATTTGACACTACCCAGCGGATGACCAATGGTCTTCATATGGATACGTATCTGGTGTGTCCGACCGGTTTCCAGAAAAAGAGAGACCAGGGACCATTGTGAAGTACTGTGCAGCACCTGAAAGTGAGTGACAGCAGGACGGCTGTCCGGAGTCAATTTATCCTGCTGAGAAAAACATTTCATTTTTCTGGGATCGTCAGGATCCGGTCCTATGGGCAAGGAAATCGTGTGCCGGCTGTTTTCCGGAAAAGATCCGGATAGGACTGCCAGATATTCCTTACGATATTCTCCCGTATTCTGCTGTGACTGAAGTTTTGCGGCACAGGTTTTATTTTTGGCAAAAACAACGATGCCGGAGGTTTCACGATCCAGGCGTCCTATGGAGCGGACTGTGACAGATTCTCCTCTCTGACGTAAATACCAGTAAACCTGATTGGAAAGGCTGTCGTTGTAGTGTTTTCCGGAAGGGTGAGTGACAAGGCCGGAAGGTTTGTCAACAGCGAGAATATCCTGATCCTCGTACAGGATCTGAAGAGGGGGAAGGGTTTTTGAAGGAAGCTCCAGGTGAGAAGAACCCTGGGAGGGCTCTTCAAGGCATACAGAAAGGAGATCTCCGGCGGACACCATTTCTGTCACACGACATTGGATGCCATTACAGAGGATACCTCCAGAGCGGAATTTAGCACCGGAGATCTGTTTTCTGGTAAGTCCGGCCTGAACCTGAAGGATCCTGCCTGCGGTTGCCGGAAGATACTGTTTTTCTACTATTAATTTCAGGGTATGTTCCATGTGTGCCCTCCGAGATTTTTACTGTACTGAAATAAAAAATCCGAAACCACTGATTCAGTGATTCCGGATTCTTTCAGAAACAGGGGATGAGAGAATCGAACTCCCACCAAAGGTTTTGGAGACCCCTATCATACCATTTGACCAATCCCCTTTATTTGTACCAAACAAATAATATTATACATGAATAAATATTATTTGTCAAGCGGAGATGGAGGGATTTGAACCCTCGCACCGGTTGCCCGGCCTACCGCATTTCGAGTGCGGACCCTTCAGCCACTTGGGTACATCTCCTGAGTCATTTTTATGACCAGTTACCATTATATCGGCTGAAAGAAGGAAAGTCAAATTTTTTTTGGGATATGTTTCTTGACGAAGGAGTAAAGCTATAATATGATAAGAAGAAAACCAGAGCGTGAAGAGATTTCGGGTTACTGTGAGTGGAGCAGACAGTAACGGTTTCAGCAGACAGGAGGAGCTATGGATATAAAAAAAGAAGCGATTTTAAAGGCTGCCGGGGATCTGACAGAGAATTATGACAGAGAAGAACTGTTTATGCCAAAGAACGGAAGAAGTCTTCCGAACAGGGCTGTGATCATCAATCTGGTCAGGGATCTTCGTTCGGTAATTTTTCCGGGATATTTCGGAGAGGATACAGCGGCAAGAATTTTTCCCGAGCAGTTTACGGCATATCTTCTGAATGACTATTATGACAGATTAAAATGTCAGGTAGAGATCGCATTTCTTTATGCGGATCAGAAACTGCAGAAGGAAGAAGCTGCCCAAAAGGCAGAAGAGATCTGCAGTAATTTTTTCAGAAAGCTTCCGGAGGTACAGAGACGCCTTCTGAAGGATGTACAGGCAGGCTTTGACGGCGATCCTGCGGCAAAGAGCAAAGAAGAGATCATTTCTTCCTATCCGGGTCTGTTTGCCATTTATGTATATCGTCTGGCTCATATCCTGTATCTGGATAAGGTGCCGTATATCCCGCGTATTATGACAGAGTACGCTCATGGCAGGACCGGGATCGATATTAATCCGGGAGCAGAGATAGGCGACTATTTCTTTATTGACCATGGTACTGGTGTGGTGATCGGTGAGACCACAGAAATCGGCAATAATGTAAAATTGTATCAGGGTGTGACTCTGGGGGCTCTTTCTACAAGACAGGGACAGCAGCTTGCAGATGTGAAACGCCATCCGACCATTAGAGATAATGTGACTATTTATTCTAATTCCACAGTTCTTGGAGGAGAAACTGTGATTGGAGAAAATACGATCATTGGAGGAAATACTTTTATAACTTCTTCCATTCCGGCCAATACCAAGGTCAGTGCCAAGAGTCCGGAACTGGTGATCAAACAGCCGAAAAATACAGTGTCACAGGCGGCTGTATGGGACTGGGAAAATTAATTTAAAAAAAATAAAACTTTTTTTCAAAAAGGTGTTGACAAATATATAAAAGTGATATATACTCAGTATCGTTGTAACGAACAACACAGCAACACAGCGGTACACGCGGGTGTAGTTCAATGGTAGAACACCAGCCTTCCAAGCTGGATACGTGGGTTCGATTCCCATCACCCGCTTGTGCGATAGTGGCGTAGTTGGTAACGCGCGACCTTGCCAAGGTCGAGACCGCGGGTTCGAGCCCCGTCTATCGCTCTTAAGAGTCAGGAAGAATCCTGACTCTTTTTTTCATAAAAATGTTCTAAGAGCAATAAATCTTAATGATCTTTTAGTTGATATGCAACCAGGGCTATATTCCAGAATCCCTGTTTATTCAATTCTCTTTCACAGTCTCTTATTTTTTTTACACAGGTATCCGGAAGATCTGCAATTGATGATGCAGGAAAAGAAGCTGGATTGTTTGTTTTTTCTGATGTGTTCATGAGGCCTCCTGTTTCTCGCGGTTCACCAGACCATAGAAGGAAAGAAGATACAGACCGCACAAACCTACCAGCCCATAAATGATCCGTGATATCCAGCTCATACTTCCAAACAGCAGGGAAACAAGGTTCAGATCAAAGAAACCGATTAGTCCCCAGTTGACTGCTCCAATAACTGCGATCGTAAGTGAAAAATAATTTAAGAATTTATTATCCATATGTCACCATCCTTTCATGGACTTAGTATTTCGAAAAGTAAAAAAAATATTCGCAGCAATTTCTGCTGCGAATACAAAAATATATTTTTATTTTATTTTGATGATCTGAGAAGTAATGGTTCCGCCGCCAAAACTAAAGGCTTCTCCGGCCTCAAGAGTCACATCCGTTTCGTCTGCAAGGGCAAATGCCTGACATACAGTAACTGCCTGTCCAGGCTGGACTTCTGCCATAAACTGGTCAATGGCATTGTCGTCAGATTCCGGGATGGCAGCAGTAAGAGCCTGTCCGTTCTGATATGCCTGGAGATTTACATCTACCATAGCGCTGGATGCAGAAGAACCGTTGTTGCTGTAATCGTAATAAACGAGAAGACAGGGCGCACCGGAAACATCTTTTGCCACACGATGCTGTTTGTAATGGATGGTGAATTTGTCGTTGCTCATATCAATGGTGCTGCTGGAATCGGCAGGCTGGCCTGTTTGTCCCTGCTGGGAATCAGCAGTTTCCATTTCTACCAGTGACTGATTGATCTCATCCTGTACGTTGGTAAAGTTTGCTGACATGAATTTTACAGTTTCTGTATCCAGTGCAACGATCTTCCAATGTCCGCCTGCTTTGATAAGGGGATAAGTAATTTCGGTTTCTGCAAACTTATCTTCTACAGTGCCTGCTTTTTCTTCCAGAAGTGCAGCAAGTTTCTGCTGAGTCTGCTCTTCGGTAAGTTCTTCTCCGGAAAATGCTGTGGAGACGATCTGCTTCAGGAATTCTGTAATGGTTTCTTTGTAAATATCAGAACCGTCGATATAACGGATCTTTGCTGTGATATTTGCAGTTCCGTTGGCCAGGCTAAAGGAAATTTTTTTAATATCAAAGGTCATTTTCTGATTTACGTTCTGAAAAAATGCAGTGTATGCATTATTGGTGATATCTGCATTGTCCAGAGCAGACATGTCATTGCTTTGGAGCTGAGCTTTCATTCCGTCAAAGTTCAGTTTCTGGATATCTCCAAGAAATGTTTTAACAGTGTTTACGGGCTTCTGACGTTCCATAAAATAGTATCCTGTGCCGCCGGCAGCTGCCAGGATCAGTACTGTCAGAAAGACGATTAGTCCCGTCTTTTTTCTTTTCTTCTTTTTTGCCGGGGCTTTATGTTCCGGATCATCCAGCATGGATGTTTCAGAAGTACGAGACGATTCTTCAGACTTCTTCAGATTTTCTGTATCCATAGTTCCTCCTTGTTTACTTTATGATTCTTATATGATACCCTTTTATTATAGCAGAGCGAGTCCTTATTTGACAAGCATATAAGAAGATGCTGCACTTAAGGTTACTGTTCAGGGGTTAGCTGGACTTAAGAAAACCGATGGTGTAGACTAATAAC
>USDN01000111.1 GCA_900553515.1 uncultured Blautia sp.
ACCCTTAGCAGGGGCACCTCTTCGGCCTCTTGAGTACTTCTCCAGACTCCGAACTCATAATTTCTTATGTGATTTGAAGGCATTTACATCCGAAATGCATTGTTAATTATACATAACCCCTGCACTGTTGTCAACCTATTTTTTATAATTCTTTAAATTATTTTTTTCGCATTTTTAACTATGCCGTTATCTTGCTCTTTTCTTATACTTTTATATCATATCCACACATATGTAAAACACCTTTCTCTTAACATTCTTTTATGTTAAAATATCTCTGTAACATCCATACAGTTACAATAAACATCAGCTTTACAATATAGATCTACGTTATATATATAATAGTATAGATCTGCAGTATCATCAAAGGAGATTTAATACTTTATGGAAAAATTATATATCATTATTCCTGCTTATAATGAAGAAGACAACATTGAAAATACAATCAGAGAATGGTATCCCATTATAAAAAAATACAATGGAAACGGACTTTCCCGTCTTGTTGTAGTCAACGACGGAAGCACCGACCATACATGGAAGATTCTCTGTCAGCTGGAAAAGCAATTTCCGCTTCTTACTGCATTAAAAAAGAAAAACGGGGGACATGGTTCTACCGTCCTTTATGGCTACCGACACGCCATCGACAAAAATGCTGACTATATCTTTCAGACAGATGCCGACGGTCAGACAGATCCCGCTGAATTTGATGCTTTCTGGGAACTCCGCAACGAATATGACGCCATTATCGGAAAACGTTCCGTTAGAGGTGATGGGTTTTCAAGAAAAATCATAGAAAATATGGTCTGCCTGCTGCTTCGTCTTATCTTTGGTGTAAAGATTCCCGATGCAAATGCTCCTTTCCGTCTGATGAAAGCTTCCCTTATAAAAAAATACATCAAAAAACTTCCACGGGATTATAATCTCCCTAACATTATGATGACTACTTATTTTTCATACTATCGTGAAAATATAACTTTTCGAGAAATCAGTTTTAAACCTCGTCAGGGAGGTGTGAATTCTATTAATCTTAGAAAAATAATGAAGATAGGCTGGAAAGCTCTTGGAGACTTCCGAAGGCTGAAAAAAGAGATGTAAAAGAAAAACGGCGATGGTCAATCCCATCCGCCGTTTTTCTTTATTGTTTCTTCTACTCTGCGTTTTACTTCCGCTGCAATCTCTGTAGATTTCATATCTTTATATTCCTCATATCTCATAGGCTTCAAAAAATGCACCTGTACCGTAATCGGCGCTGCGGATCCCGTGTCAAATGATTTATAAGAATCTATCAACGCAACCGGCACAATTGGGCATTTCGCTTTCATTGCAGCTTTAAAGCTGCCTCCTTTAAATTCCTGAGGATGGTTTCCGTTTTTGCTTCTTGTTCCTTCGGCAAATATAAGATAATTACGTCCCTGCTTTACTTCTTTTGTGACATTGATAATCACCTGCATAGACTGTCTCAAATCTTCCCGGTCGATCAAAAAAGCCTTCATACATGCAAATACCTGTTTTAAAAACGGCACATTTCCTACTTCTTTCTTCGCTACAACAGAAAACGGAACCGGACATGGTGCCATAATTGCAAGAACATCATATAAGCCCTGATGATTTGGATAAAAAATAAATCCATTCTCTTTTGGAATATTTTCTGTTCCATGTGCATCAATTGTGATATTCCCGCCCTTATTCGCACGTCTGTCAATCATTTTTAGAAGAGCATATCTCTCTCCTTCTGTATAATCATCCACATGAGATGCATACCAGCATAATTTAAACCATGCAAGAGGAATAAACGGAAGGTTTCTCAGCACCATCATTATGATTCTTTTCATTTCTGCTGCCTCCTTTTCATTACAGATTTTTTATCTCAGCTTTGCAGCCAGCTTTTCTTCATAGCCCGGATTCTTCTTTGTAAAAGTCTCGTATGCTGTCACATATTTCTTATAAGGATCCGTTTCCATAAATAAAGCATACTTTTCTGCCGCCTCTTTTTTCATCTCATCCGTAATTTCTGAAGGAGCAAGGATGCGATATTTTCCATCTTCCTTCTGCTGTGTCATATAAGTGCTGATACATGGATAGGACTGGTCATTTTCCAGAATAAGATTGTAAATAATATATACATACGCATTTTTCCCGTTTTTGTATATAGTATCACATGCGGTTATCTTTGTTTTTTTAGGATTGTGGGCTTCAAAATATTTAATGGTCGCTGATATTTCTCTTTGAAGATCCTCATCCGCTTTTTTTACATCATAACACTTTAATATCTTTTTTTCTTTTCCTTTTAAATATGATGTAACAAGTGTTTTCACAGCCTTTTCCGGCGATTTGCTTCCTGCACTGCAGCTTCTCACAGCAAATATAAGCCCTATTACAAGGGCTGCTGCCACAACAGCCCCTGCGATAAGCTTTATATTGATCCTGTTTAAAGAAATACCGGAATTTCTTCTTCTGGAATTTTTGCCGGATGGTCTGCGTTTTTTTCTCCTTACGGCTTTTCGCTGTTCCATAATTGCACTTTACCTCTTATTCTTCTGTATGTTCCTCTGATTCCGAAATCTCTTCTTTTTGTTTTTCCTCTGTTTCTTTTGGCTGTTCAGACTCCGCTTCCCGTTCTCTTACTTTCGCAAAACTTGCCACAGTCACTCCATCTGAAAGGTTGATCAGCTTCACACCAGAAGTAATTCTTCCAAGAATGGAAATATCAGAACACTGAAGCCGGATAATAATTCCTTCTGTTGTGATCATCATGATCTCATTTTCTTCATTAACCGCTTTTGCACCGATCACATTACCTGTTTTTTCTGTTATCTTATAGCATTTTACACCTTTTCCGCCTCTGTTCTGACAGGTAAATTCACTGATGGAAGTACGTTTGCCCATACCATTTTCAGATACTACAAGAAGATAATATCCCTGGGAGTTCAGCTGCATTGCCACAACCTCATCACCATCCATAAGGTTAATGCCTCTTACACCCATGGAAACACGTCCTGTAGTCCTTACATCAGTCTCTTTAAAACGGATACACTGACCGTCCTTTGTAACCAGGATAATATCTTTTTTGTTGTTTGTGACCTTAACTTCTATCAGTTCATCATCTTCCCGGAGAGAAATTGCTGCAAGACCGATTTTTCGGACATTTGCATAGTCCTGAATCGGGGTTTTCTTTACCAGACCTTTACGGGTGGCCATCATCAGATACTGATCTTCTTCAAATTTGTTGATAGGGATTACCGCTGTAATACGTTCTCCCGGCATCAGCTGCAGAAGATTGATGATTGCTGTTCCTCTGGCCGTTCTGCTCGCCTCCGGAATCTCATATGCCTTAAGACGGTAAACACGTCCTGTATTGGTAAAGAACATTACATAATGATGCGTGGTGGTCATCATCAGTTCTTCAATATAATCGTCCTCAATGGTCTGCATTCCCTTGATTCCCTTGCCGCCTCTGTTCTGACTGCGGAAGTTATCAACTGTCATACGCTTGATGTAACCAAGCTTGGTCATTGCGATCACGGTATTCTCTCTCGGGATCAGATCCTCTGTGGAAATATCGTATACATCGTATCCGATGGAAGTCTTTCTGTCATCGCCGTATTTTTCTGCAACAGCGAGGATCTCCTCGCGGATCACACGGAGAAGAAGCTTACGGTCAGCGAGGATTGCCTGGAACTTGCGGATCTTCTCCATAAGCTCTGCATACTCGGCTTCCAGCTTCTCTCTTTCCAGACCTGTCAGTGCACGGAGACGCATATCCACGATTGCCTGAGCCTGAACGTCTGTCAGCTCAAAACGCTCAATAAGTTCCTGTTTCGCGATCTGTACATTACGGGAACCACGGATGATACGGATCACTTCATCGATATTATCAAGTGCTTTCAGGAGGCCTTCCAAAATGTGGGCTCTCTCCTGGGCTTTATTCAGATCGTACTGTGTTCTTCTGCGAACAACATTCTCCTGATGTTCCAGATAATACTCCAGCATCTCTTTCAGGTTCAGAACTTTCGGTTCCATGCTTCCATGATTCGGAACAAGGGAAAGCATGATCACGCCAAAAGTATCCTGCAGCTGTGTATGTTTGTAGAGCAGGTTCAGGATCACATTGGCATTGGCATCTTTACGGAGATCGATGCAGATACGCATACCTTCACGGCTGGAATGGTCATTCAGGTCTGTGATTCCGTCAATCTTTTTATCTCTTACAAGTTCTGCAATCTTTGAGATCAGACGCGCTT
>USDN01000112.1 GCA_900553515.1 uncultured Blautia sp.
CATCAGAGCCTTTTTCTTTGACTCTGTTTTTTCATAAATCATTTGACACTACCTTGTCCAGACCGTTAAAGGGCTCGTCCAGAACAAGAAGTTCCGGTTCTTCCATGATAGCCTGTGCGATTCCCAGACGCTGGCGCATACCAAGGGAATATTTTGCCACAGATTTTTTCATGTCAGGGTTCAGTCCCACTTTTTTCATTATAAGCCGTATCTGAGCCGGTGTGATCCGACGGTTCATTAACGCCAGGATCTCCAGATTGCGAAGCCCGGTAAGATCCGTAAGAAAACCCGGGCTTTCAATGATCACACCCAGACTGCCGGGAAAATCCACTTCTCTTCCGATTTCCTTCCCACGAACCCTTATAATTCCTGACGTTACCGGAAGAAAACCGCAGATACATTTCATCAGAACTGTTTTTCCTGATCCGTTATTTCCCACAATGCCGCAGACCTGACCTTCATACAGGGTAAGCTCCGCCTCTTTCAGCACACAGTCTTCTCCAAAGTATCGGCTTGCCTTATCCACCTGGATAAAAGGCTCAGATTTCTTCCACCCTGTCATAAAGAATCCCTCCATAAAGCGCCATAAGCATCCCCAGCAAAATAAAAAGAAAAAGCCATAGTCCCAGACTCTTTTCTCCCCATTTTGCGCTGCCCTCAATCCACTGAGGCGGATAAAGCCACAGCACTTTTTTAAAATACCGGTCCCTTAAAATTACACAGAAATAATAAATAACAAAGGGAAAACCAAAAGCCAGATATATCGATCCTGTAAGCCCGGCAAAAATCCCTCCTCCTGTACTTAAAACCGCTGCCACAAGCCCGCAGCGAATCAGGATTCTTCCAAGCTCCGCCGCCTGGCTCCATGGGAATTTCCCCTGTGCCTCCAGAGGAAAGAAAATTATAAAATACGCAAAAAACATCAGAGTCCCTGCCAGAAAAACAGAAAGAAATCCTCCTATAGCTGTAGTAAATACTTTGCTTTCCACATAATAGTGTCTTCCTGTTCTGGGCAGAGCTGTTTTCAGGAAGCCGCCCTGCCGCTCACGGATAAAAGAATCACTCCATGGAAGAACTGCTGCAAGAGGAAGAAAAAATATCATAACATTTGATTTCAATGCTTCTGATTCCAGATTCACAAAGCTTCCCGGTTCCAGAAGTCCATGAAGCTCAGGATAAGAGGCTCCAAAACTGATTCCGGCCACAGCTGTCATAAATCCCATCCAAAATCCCCTGCCTCTCAGCATTCTTGTTATTTCATTTCCCATATCAATTCTTTTCTCCCAGAAATATAAAAGGATATTTTTTCAGCCTTTTTACACAAAACAGAATAAGAAGTGCCAGAATCCCAACAAATACCAGAACAGACTGTCCTACAGAAGGCAGACGGTCATAGCCAAAATTATGTCTTCCATAGGATGCATGGCTTAAAGGGCTGAGCCAGCCGATCAGAACATTGACCCGGAACATCTCATATTTTTCATATCCCAGGATTCTGGCAAGAGCCTTAGGATCCAGCAAAAAACCATATAAACAAAAGAGAAGTCCTGTTACCATTCCTCTGTTTTTTTCCGGCAGAAGATTTCCTGCCAGAATCACAAACCCAAGACAGAGGATGTAAAGAAACAAAAGAAGCGTCACCACAGCAGCGCATCCAAAAGGAGAAATGCTTTCCATCACCTTTACAGTAGATGGTACGCAAAGAATTTCTCCCAGTCTGGAATATGCCAGCATAGCGGCTGTATCGCTCCAGATATTTCCCGGATAGCTGTTTCTGGCGCACAAAATCATGGTTGAGCCCATCATAAACAATGTATAAAGCCCTGCCGCCGAAGCCATATAGATCATTTGCCCCAAAAGCCACCGAAGCTTCGTTGTCCGGTACAGATAATAAGGAGTCACTGCACTCCATACAGGAAGATCAGAAAAAAGAAGCAGAAGAAGCACAGAGCTTAAAAGAATCGCCGTAGAATCACCAAATGTCCATAAAAACGGTTCCAGCATCTGCACAGGAGCTTTGTAAGTTTCCATCACAGGCATAATCCTGCTGCTTAGAAGAAAACAGAGAACAAATCCCAGAAGAAAGGTCAGGATCACCCTAGGTTTTTTCAAAAATCCCATAAAATCATAACGGACCACTGCCAGAATCTGCCCTGCTGCTTTTTTTCCTCTTTCTGCTTTCTTCATCCCTTTTCCTCTAATATCCCAACCCTCTGTCAATCACACTGCCGTCTATGGCGTTAATAGTAAGATAGCTTTCATATCTGGTCGTATCACGAAAAGCTTCTGATCCTCCTTCCTCTTCTTCGCCTTCCTTATAGGTTCCTTCATAGCTTCCAAAGAAATCCCAGGCAGGAACAAGCACGCCGGAACGGCTGTCTGATTTTGGTTCATAGATTCTTGTGTAGCCAAATACAATCCGGTCTATTTTGTATGTAAGCTCTTTTGCATTCTCCATATAATCAGCGTTTTTAATAAGCATCATTTTTTCATAAATGTCCATGATCTCATCAAAAGATTTCAGTTTTACATTTTCTGTTTTTGTTTTTCCAATATCATACTGGTCAATCAGCTGTACATTATCAATTCCCTCATCCGTTACACAAAAGTCCAGCTTCTCATAAAGCCAGCTTTCTGATTCAGTTCCCATATCGTTGCCGTACAGCTCGCCGCCCTGTTCCTCCGTATAAGTAATGGGAATTTCTCCCAGCTTTCTCGTATAATGAAGGATATAGCCGGTATCTGTCAGCACAAGCTTCTGATCTTCACCGCTTCCCTTTTGATAAAGGCAGAGTCCGTATTCCCAATCTCCAAGCTCCATATCCGGGATCTGAAGCTGCTTCACCTTTTCATCCGCAAGAACTTTGGCTTCTTCCAAAGAAATTCCAATTCCTTCTTTCAGCTCTTCTTCTTTAGGAATCACTTCTGCAACCTCCCATTGGGGGGATTCTGCCAGCTTACTGTAATAATCATATCCATCCCAATACATAAATTCATTGATTACATTTTCTTTTTCACAACGACTCTGATTGCGGATCTCCACAGACATAGGGGCTGCTCCATAGGAGTTTATACTGTAATCAAAAGCAGTCCCATCCTCTGTAACTGCCACACCTGAAAAATAATCCTCCATAGTAAAAGTTCCCCCTGCTCCATTGTCCTCTTTCAAACCATACTGGGGCTTTATCTCCTTTAAGGTACGGGTTTCGGGCGCTGTCTCGTACTCTTTTTCCAAATTTTCAATGGTCTGGTTAATGTCTAAATAGTAATTTCCATTCTCGTCCTTCCCCAGCCCGTTAGGATCCAGATTTCCCTTGGCAAGGTTGGCTTTCCACCAGGTCAACTCCTTTTGCACCACATCCTTTGTACGGGTATAGTAGCTATGTGAGGTATAAATCTTTGCATTTTTGAAAAAAGTATCTGTGATAAGATCCATCTGTTCCTGTCCAAAGGGATGCTGCGTTACTTCGATCACAGAAGCATGGTCTGCATCAGGAATCTCCACCTTTGCGTCCGTTAATATTTTAAGGTTTCCTGTCGCATCTGCCGCCTCGCTCTGATAAGATTCCGGAGCTCCTGTTGTTTCCCGAATGTTTTTTCCGGACGGAGCCGCTTTGTTCTCCTGTTCTGTAGTCTCCGCCTCTTCATACAGAATTTCTTTTATATTTCCCTTCTTTTTTACAAGAGAACTCTCCGGTGTTTCTGCACATCCGGCAAAAAATGTGATCCCTGTCATCATTGCCAGAATCGCCGCTGCTGTTCTTTTTCTCATGGTCTGTCTCCTTTCCTGACGGATCATACAGAATTACTGTCTGTCCTTTCTGCTTCCAGAATAACAGAATCTTTTTGCCGGGTATTCTCCGGTTCGTAACCGGTTTGTAACCATGAAAGAATCACCCTTGTTCCGTTCCCCGGTTCACTTTCTATAGTCAGCTCCCAATGGTGAAGATCTGCGATCTCCTTACAGAGCGCAAGTCCAAGTCCTGCACCCCCTTCTTTTCTGGATCGTGACT
>USDN01000113.1 GCA_900553515.1 uncultured Blautia sp.
AATTCCCACGATCAAATCACGAATTTCGTTCATTTGTTCCTCCCGGTTTCAGGACGATCTGTTCCTGCTCCTCTTTCTCGATCACAAACATCTGCTGCACATACTGTTCCTGACGGAGATACTTTCTCACCTGCAAAAGTACTTCTTTCTTTTTATCCAGTCTGCGGGCAGAGAGCATCTGATTGATCATATGATATTTACTCACAGGTGTACCCTCAATCTTATTCATTGTAAGTACCCTCTCCTGAGTCCGATTCACCTGATCTCCTGTTACTGATTCAAAATAATACTTCAATGTCTCCCCGTAAAACAGTGTAAAAGCTTTTACAAAAATGCCTTCATATAAGTTACGGAGTGGTTCTGTCTGATATTTTATCTGATTTCCGAGACCTGCATCCAGCGCATAATAGAGTGTCACCCTTGATGACGGATCTGCATGATATTCCACAAAGGTTTTATCATCCAACTGATAAGGACTCAAAACAGATACCGGAAGCTTCCTGAAGAATGCAAAATACATTCCCTGCTTCACGCATTTCTGAAGAATCTTTTCTGCATTGCAAAGCTGTTTTTCTTCCAGATTTTTTTCTTTGGAATATGCTTCCAGAAGCGCAATGCTGCACACAAAATCAACCGGCCATTTTTCATCATAGATTCGTTCCAGCAGACTTCTCACAAAGACACTCATTGGGTATTCTTTTACAAATGCTCCATATGCAACCTGTGTAAGATAGGCTCCTGCGATACGTTCCTTTCCACTGTGATGAACATAATCTTCCAGGATCTTCTCTCCCTCTTTCCTGTAATCAGAAGTAAACATCAGAAGGCAAAGAAGCTTCTCCTCCAGTTCATAGGTATCCATCTCAAAGCCCTGCGCACTTTTCCAGACAGATATCAATTCATCTATGGGACCAAACCTGTACTCCATAAGATATTTCAGGATCACTTCGTCATACTTTCCACGTCTGTAGACATCTGATGCAAGGGCAAGCAGTTCATCGTCTTCTTCCATCTCACACCTTGTCAGCATCCTGCTAGTCAGTTTCAACTGACTCTCTATGCGGATTCCTTCATATCCATATTCAGAAACAACGGACATTGCCTGTTGATACAGCCCCCTGGCGATCAGCACCTCCAAAAGAGCGGTTCTGTCTACAGCCGCATACTTCTTATAATCCATCTGCCGCAGATAATCATCTGTTTCTTCTGCCCTGATATGTTCAGAATAGTAAGAAAGCAGTTTTTCTCTGATGCATTTCTGGTATTCATCTGAAAATTCCTCTGACTCAGGGATTCTCTGGAATGCCTGAAGATTCTCCTGATCTGGTTCCGTATGTTCGCTGCAGTGAAGCACCAGCCCCGGCTCTTCTATATGAAAATCAAGAATCTTGTCTGTCAGTTCACGCTCATCAAATAGTTTCTTGATATTATAATCTATTGTTGATGCATACCTTCTCTGTTTCTCATCCTGAAACAGGATCACCGCATCATCTGTATAAATTCTGGGATAAGCCACTCCCTGGATACATGGGTAAATCTCTTCTTCCCTGAGCTGTTCATGGCGCACGATCACATAGCGTATCTTCTTATCATCGCAGTAAAGTCTGTAGGTAAACAGCTTTTTTGCAAGCAGTTTTGCCTGTCCTTCTGTTTTGGGATTGCTTAAAAATTCCTGATAAAGAACCGCATAATTCTCATTCATCCGTCCTTCTTTCGCCTTGCGCATGGCAAAAATCTTCATATGATCCCTGTAATCCGCATATGTCTGTGGCTGACGGCCTCGGTTTCCCACAATACTTGCATAAATAAATGCCTTTTTATCATCTGCAAGAGAAGTATTATTATAGGTAAAATACATCAGAAGGGGTTTTGGAAGTTCTCTCTGATAGGATGTATCCATTGTCTCCACATAATATTCATATATCCTTGTCAGACGGATTCCTTTCTCCACTGCCAGGGAAAACCACCTGAAATATTCCGGTTTTCTCGGGTTTCCAAGCATAATATATCTGCAGATCGCTTCCAGCGTATCATCGGATTCAAAAGCATCGTATCCCATTGCCAGTGCTCTGTACATGCTGGTACAGAATTCTCTCTCATACCCTGTAAGATAGGCAAATCTCATTACCAGTTCTTCGGTCAGAAGTCCTTTCTCGCCTGCAAATAAAAATACCTGCGTCCAGAAACTGCTCATTCTGTGAAGAAGTGTTGTGTCACTGCTGATGTAATTCCATGCTTCCAGATACAGGAACGGACTTCTGCAACCCTTCTCAAAAAGCTCCTCCATCATAAATACAAGTCTTGAAGAAGAACCCTTATCCTCCGGATTCATTTCCAGCCAGAGTTTAAATAACAAAAAGCTGTCTTCTTTCTGAAGGAAAAAATTGCGCAGACGTCTTGCCGCCTGTTCTTTGTCTTTATGCAATCCTGTAAGAACGCAGAGATAAAGGTAAGAACCTGCCTGTTCCAGATCCTCTCTGGCGAAATTCTGATGTTTAAATTTCTTCAGGATTTCTCTTGCCTGCTCATCCTTTTCTTCCATATGAAGGATGTATGCTTCATACATCTGATATTCCGGATAATCGCATCCCGCTTCTCTTAACTGATTAAGGACAAATCTGCTGCTGCCAATCCATGTCTTACTGTCCATTCTTTTGCAGAAATATTCTACAAGATCACGCAACAACTCCAATTTATGCTGTTTTACATGAATCTCCGTTTTAAGCTGTACTTTCGGCTCCATGGATGCAGTGATCTGATAGGTTAGCTGCTGATATGGACTCTTCACAGTAATCTCACCAAACTGGCGTCCTTTTTTCAGTTTTTCCTTATGGATCACATATTCCACCTGATAATAGCTTCCTATGAAATCTTCATCTGTAACCACATGCCTGGAAACTTCCAGAAAATCACCTTTCGCCTCTACATCCAGCCTGAGATGTCCCCATCCGCTCCTCTGGACTGCAAAAGTTTCACGGACAGATTCACTGATATCATAAAAACTGTTCTGATCTGCCTTCAATTCAATTTTTACAGGATCCTTTTTTCCCGTTCCGATAAGAAACTCTTCTACATGCTGAAATGTCACGGGCTGTTTTGAGAGGCCCTTATAAAGAGCTTTCTCTTTCTGTCCGGCATTCCTTAACAGAAGTTCAAACCTGCGGTCTGTAAAAACACGATATGCTTCTTTAAAATCGTCCTTTGCGATATTCACAAAGGTATCCATATCCGGCACTTCCCCGGCAACACTTTTCAGTTCTGTTTTCTCTGCCTGAACGAGAAATGGCAGCTTATATTCTCCAATGTCTGTGGTGAAACAAAGCCATCCCTCATGTCGCTCACCCGGGTGCATCCCTGCACCGTCAATCCCATACTGCAGTCTCACCGTAGTTCCCGAAAATTTCTCGGTTCCCGGCACCACGCGTCTGTTGGAAGATGTGATATATCCCCGGATTTTCTGATTATCCTCTGTTCCGAAATACAATTCTCCTTTGTACACATCACCAGCTTTCAGAGTCACTTCTATTTTGTCCTGCGAAAAAAGGAGCTGCGGATGTTCATGTCTGAAATTTCCACTTAATAGTTCTTCTATCGTCTTTTTCAAAATTGTTCACCTTATATCCTTGCTTAAATTACAGAGCTACTGTTCACAAGCCTATTGCGTTTAATTATACACCACAAACCGTATCCGCGCAACAATCCGCTTTTATCATTATTTAATGTTGCATTCATATAAATTGTCTTATATAATAAATTATATGCCAAAATTAATGCAGATAATTTTCTTTTTCATTTATTATTTATCAGAAATATTATCTGTTCCTGCAAAATTCTCTATCCTGAGTTGACTTTCCTCTCTTTGTATCGTATCATTCAGTACAGCTCAAAAAATACTTTTTAAAGAAAGAGGTTATCATCCATGCAGAATAACAAAAATTTTCTGGGCACAGAACCTGTTGGAAAGCTTCTTTTAAAGCTATC
>USDN01000114.1 GCA_900553515.1 uncultured Blautia sp.
TCCTGTCGTCTTTCAAAACAGAAATCCACGTCAATATCCGGCATGGAAACTCGCTCCGGATTCAGGAAACGCTCAAAAAGAAGATCATAGCGGATAGGATCAAGCTGTGTTATCCCCAGAGTATACGCCACAAGGCTTCCTGCCGCAGATCCTCGGCCCGGACCTACCATAATGTCATGATCTCGGGCATATTTGATAAAATCCCATACAATAAGGAAGTAATCCACATAACCCATATTTTTAATGGTAGACAATTCATAATCCAGTCTTTCCCGAAGTTCCTCTGTAACAGGCTCATAACGCTCTTCCAGCCCTTCAAAACAAAGCTTATTCAGGTATTCCCATGAGGTATATCCCTTGGGTACATCATATTTCGGAAGCTTGGTCACACCAAACTCGATCTCCACATGGCATCTTTCTGCGATCTTATGAGTGTTTTCCAAAGCCTCTGTGGCATAAGGAAAGAGCATTTCCATCTCCTGAGGAGATTTCACATAATACTGACCTCCCTCATATCTCATACGATCCTCATCTGCCAGCTTCTTTCCTGTCTGAAGGCAGAGAAGTACATCGTGAGGCTGTGCATCCTCCGCAAGTGTATAATGGACGTCATTGGTCACCACCAGATCGATACCTGTCTCCTTATGCATTTTAAGAAGCTGCTGATTCACTGTCTGCTGCTCAGGAATCCCATGATCCTGCATTTCCAGAAAGAAATTTCCTTTTCCAAAAATATCCTGATACCGGAGAGCCGCAGCCTTTGCATCTTCGTACATTCCTCTGGTAAGATACTTGGCCACCTCTCCTGCAAGACAGGCACTCAAAGCAATGATCCCTTCGTGATATTTTTCCAGGATCTCCAGATCCACTCTCGGTTTATAATAAAATCCCTCTACAAAGCCTTTGGAAACAATCTTCATCAGATTGCTGTAACCCTGATTGTTTTCTGCAAGGAGTACCAGATGATAGTAACGGTCATCACCTGTTCCTGTCTCTTTTTCAAATCTGGAACCCGGAGCCACATAAACCTCACAGCCCAGTATCGGATTGATCCCTGCAGCTTTACAGGCTCTGTAAAAATCAATCACTCCATACATAACGCCATGATCCGTAATAGCCGCGCTGTCCATTCCCAGCTCTTTCACTCTGGCTACATACTCCTGGATCTTATTGGAACCATCCAGAAGACTATATTCTGTATGGACATGAAGATGTGTAAAATTCATAGTACGCTCCTTATTTTTTTACCTGATAAATCCTCCGGTCTCTTATTTCTACCTTTCCTTCTTTCAGCAGATGCCCCACTGCACGTTTAAAGGCATTCTTGCTGAGACCAAATTCCCTTTTGATAACTTCCGGAGAAGCCTTATCGTCAAATGGCAGCACACCTGCAAATTCTTCAATGACCTGAAGAACGTTTTCCGCGTCCTCATTGATCTGGATGTATGCTTTCTGACGGTCGGAAACGTTCAGCTTTCCATCCTCTTTCACCTCAGATACCCGAAGATCAAGAACCGTTCCCGGACGGTATTTTCCTGCTGCTTCTCTTGCAGGGATAAGTGCGGAAAACTTATCGTCTACTGCCACAAACACACCAAAATTATCACTGATCTGGTAAACCCTTCCTCTTACCTGGTCTCCTGTCTGATAAGGAGATTTTTTCAGAAGATATGGGTATACCTTCATTGTTGCACAAAGGCGGCTGCTTTTATCCACATAAAGAGCAACCAGACACTCCTGTCCTTCCCGGACGCGCACGGTCTGTTCATGATAGGGAAGAAGAAGATCCTTCTCCAGACCCCAGTCAAGAAACGCACCTATTTTTGTCACCTGACGCACTTTCAGAAGCGCAGTATGTCCCACTGTGATCACAGGCTCCCTTGTGGTGGCAATAAGACGATCCTGAGAATCCTTATAAATAAAAACCTCCAGACGGTCTCCTTCTCTTGTTCCCTGAGGCACCTGCTTTGCAGGAAGAAGAACACGGTTCTTCGCATCTGCCTCCCTGTTTTCTGCCAGATATATTCCAAATTCCACAGTCTTCACTACAGTCAGTGTCTGTTTCTTACCTAATTCAATCATCCTGATCCTCCACTTTATCGAATCCAACTTTTTGATATGACACATTGTAACACAAAAAACTATTGAATAATAGTAAAAAACTGCCCCTAAGGCAGTCTTTCCGCATAAATATTTTTAATTATCCTGGGGCTGAAACTCCACAAGAGATATCATATCCACCCCTAAAACCTTTGCAAATATAAACAGCTCATAGTCAGCCACAAACCTTGTCCCACTTTCAATCCTGCTGATACTGTCCCTTTCCAGTATCACACCTTCCACCTGCAGTCTTGCCGCCAGCTCGCTCTGAGACATCCGCCTTTTTATCCGAAGTTCCCGTATCCTCTCTCCGCTGACGTTTTTTCTCCCCTGATAATCATAAATCTTCATATCAAAAACTCCCCGATATATGCTAATAATCAGTAATTTTCCTGACATTAACATATACAGAGAAAAAATATGTGTTAATACTCAGCAGAGAGGGAATTTTTTGTTGCCAACTCTCATCTTTTACATGTATAATATATTTAGAAAAACCTTTTTCCATTTATGCCTGACAACTGTTTCATTATTTACAAACAAGGAGGATTTTATTATGTCAGAAAATCTCAGCATTCTCAAAAAACAGGAAGAACTTCTTCAGTTTTCTCATTTTGATCACGACACAGCCTATAAGCTTGGTACCTTTATGGTAAACTATGCTCAAAAAAACAATATCACCATTGCAGTGTCCATACGCATGAACAATGGCTGTATCTTATTCCAGCATTGCCCTGACGGGACCAATCTCTTAAACCAGAAATGGATGGAACGAAAATTTAACACCGTAAAACTTATGGAGCGAAGCTCTCTTCTTTCTGCCCTGACTTTTGAAAAAGATGGAGATACTCTGGACACTCATGCCCTTTCCACCTCAGACTATGCTTTATGCGGAGGCGGCTTTCCTGTCCGTATCAAGGGAAACAGTGCAGCGATCGGAGCTATTATTTCTTCTAATCTGTATCACATTGCAGATCATGAATTTATCATCAATTGTCTCAAAGACTTCCTGAATTGTCCGGAAGCGCCAAACTTTCCATATACACTTCCAGAATAAACTCACTCCTCTCACCGAAAACAGCATCCTCTGTTTTCTCCCGAATTAAAGATCTGAACATATAAAAACTCCTGTCCGCATAATAACTGACAGGAGTTTTTATTTTAGATTTTATTTCGTATTCTGTCCGTAATAAGCATTCGCTCCATGTTTTCTGTAGTAATGCTTATCCTGAAGCTCCTGTGGAGCTGGTTTTACCTGCGGATTGATCTGCTCACAGCGAGTTGCCATTTTTGCAACTTCTTCCAGAACAACCGCATTATGTACTGCCTCATGAGCATCTTTTCCCCAGGTGAAAGGTCCATGATTTTTGCAGAGAACTGCCGGAACAGCCTCATAATCTTTATCCTTAAAATAATCCGCGATCAGAACACCTGTATTTTTCTCATATGCTTCTTCGATTTCTTCCTTTGTGAGATTACGCACACAAGGAACTTCTCCATAAATATAATCAGCATGAGTAGTTCCATAGCAGGGAATTCCTCTGCCTGCCTGCGCCCAGCTTGTTGCCCATGAAGAATGAGTATGTACAATACCGCCGATATTCGGGAATGCATTGTAAAGTACAACATGTGTAGCCGTATCAGAAGAAGGATTATATTTTCCCTCCACCTTATTTCCCTGAAGGTCTACCACTACCATATCTTCCGGGGTCAGTTTGTCGTAATCCACACCGCTTGGTTTAATAACAAACAACCCTTTTTCTCTGTCAATCCCGCTTACATTTCCCCA
>USDN01000115.1 GCA_900553515.1 uncultured Blautia sp.
GCAACTGTGCAGAGATGGTTCCCGGACCGTACCGGATTTGCTTCCGGTGTTGTGGTAACTGCCAACGGACTTTGCGGATTTTTCCTGGCGCCGCTGAGTCGAAAGCTGCTGGAGGCAGAGGGCGTGCAGAAAACCTTTCTGATCATTGGGGCAGCCATCGCAGTTTCCTGGATCCTGTGCGGCATCTTTTTTCAGGCACCCGATAAGAGTCTGGTGAACGCAGGTGGCTCTGCGGCAAAGTCCGGGACATCGGAGATGAAGCAGTATACATCCGGAGAGATGATGCGTACAAGAAATTTTTATCTTCTTCTTGCGACCATGTTCTTTGGACTGATTTCTTATTTTATGGTTTCCCCGGTATCCCAGACACACCAGATCGACCTTGGGATTCCGTCTGCAGTGGCAGTCAGCGCCGTTATGCTTGGATCCATTGTCAATGCGGGAGCAAGACTGGTGCTTCCGACACTTGCAGATAAAGTGGGAAGGATCGTCTGCATCAAAGGAGTGCTGATCGTGGCAGTAATCGCTATGGGAGTTCTCGCTGTATCAAGATCCCTGGCAGTAACGGTTGCTGTTGTGCTGATGTACGGCTGCTACGGCGGCATCATGGGAAGCTTTCCGTCCCTGACAAGCTCTATTTTCGGAATGAAGTACACCGGGGAGAATTACGGATTTGTCATGTTCGGCATTGTATTTGCAACCTTTGGCGCACCGGCGATCTCCGGTCTGGTGAGCCGCAAAGGTTATGAGATGAACGTGGTATTTGGGATCGGAGCTGTTTTTGCAGTGATCGCATTTGTATGCCTGACTCTGCTTGGACGGAACCTTGTGAAAGAGCATGCCGAAAAATCTGCCGGAGTAAAGAATGATACAGCACAGGTAAGCAAACCACAGGCAGAATAAGTCTGAATGTAACTGGATGCAGAGCTGTATCAGCTGCCGGATCAAAGACAGCTGACTGCGAATCAGAAAATAGAAAAACCTGGAAGAAATAAAATGCCTGTGGCTGATTTCTTCCAGGCTTTTTTTGAGTTGCAGGGATCAGATATTTCTGCTAGGATAACGAGAGGATGAGAAAATCAGATATTGTTTTTGACTGTTTATGCAAGTAATTGAAGATGGACAAAATAGTAATTGTATTAACTGATGAACCATAGTATAATACAAATATGAACACAACATATAAATCAAACAACAATGTCGTCTATTCCTGCAAATACCATGTTGTGTGGTGTCCTAAGTATAGACGCAAAATTTTAACAAATGGAATAGATACCCGATTAAAGGAACTTCTTCTTGAGTATGCTGCAAATATTTCTGTAGACATCATGGAAATGGAAATCATGCCAGACCATGTACACATACTCATGGAGGTAGACCCTCAGTTCGGTATTCACAAAGCGGTTAAATCATTAAAAGGATATACTTCAAAAGTTTTGAGAAATGAATATCCATCATTGAAAACAAGAATGCCGTCACTGTGGACCAACAGCTATTTTGTATCAACGGTTGGTGGTGCTCCGCTTGATGTAATCAAGCAGTATATCGAAAATCAGAAAACATCGCAAAGACAAAAGGATAAACTGGGATAATGCAAAAAGGTATCAAATTTAGAATCTACCCGAACAGGGAACAGCAAAATTTAATCAATCAGACACTTGGCTGTTGCAGACTCATCTACAACAAAGGACTTGCTATGCGTAATGAAGCCTATGAGAATGGCAATAAAATTGGCTATGCTCAGACTTCGGCTATGCTGACCGAGCTTAAAAAGTGTGAAGATTTTGCATTTCTTAAAGTGGTAGATTCTATTGCGTTACAGCAGTCTTTACGTGATTTGGACAGAGGTTTTGTGAACTTTTTTCAGAAACGTGCTGCACACCCAATATTTAAGAGTAAACATAACCGCCACCAGTCCTACAGAACGATCAATCAAGGTGACAATATCCGCATTGCAGGAAAATATTTAAAACTTCCAAAACTGGGATATGTGAAAGTTCGTCAGTCGATGGAAATTGGAAAAATCCATAATGTAACCATTGAACATACTCCAACAGGCAAGTATTTTGCAGTGCTGAATGTGGAATTTGAACCACAACCAATGCCTAATAAGGGCGGTATGATAGGTATTGATGTAGGTATAAAAGAATTCTATTCCGACAGCAACGGAAATGTTGTGGCAAATCCCAAATATCTTGAGAAGTCCATGCGTAAGCTCATACGTGAACAGCGTAAACTGTCACGCAAACAAAAAGGCTCAAACAATCGTAATAAACAACGTGTAAAAGTTGCTTTAGTCCACGAAAAGATTACTAATCAGAGAAACGATTTTTTACAAAAGCAATCAACTATACTGATTCGTGAAAACCAAACAATCTGCATAGAAGATTTGAAAGTAAAAAATATGATGCGTAATCATAAACTGGCACAGCACATAGGTTCTGCGTCGTGGAGTAAGTTTTTTGATATGCTTGCATATAAGGCTGTCTGGTATGGGAATGATGTTGTAAAAGTACCGACTATGTATCCAAGCAGTCAGACATGTTCTTGTTGTGGATATAAGAATCCACTGGTAAAAAATCTGACAGTTCGTATATGGGAATGTCCAGACTGTCATACAGTGCATAACAGAGATAGCAATGCAAGTATAAACATCTTGAATAAAGGACTGCAAATGCAGTCAGCATAAATATATATATAAGACTGCACCGTAGGGCATACGGGAACAGTATAATCTAGCTTGTGGACACTGTGTAAGACATTGAAATACCGCATGGTATTATCTCCAATGCAGTAGTGGTTGAAGCAAGAATCCCCCTGCTTTAGCTGTGGGGAGTGTCAATGATGAGCATACGCTGACAGTCAATATGACCAGGTTGAGAAAAAAGATCGAGGATACATCTCATAAATATATTCAGACCATTTATGGAATGGGATATCTTTTTGCGCGGGGGGAAGGGCATGAGGCATAAAATGTGTGAAGCGATGGTGCTGACCCTCGTGCTTGCAGTTGGAGGGATCGCAGTTCTTTTCTGTCTGCCTCTGAACCAGCAACTATTTGCGTGTGGTGCAATGATCATCGTATGTACAGTAGGATTTGCAGTTATAATCTGTATTTACCAGCTGAGTTAGAATCTGTTGTTACAATATATGAAAAAGGTACAAAAAACAGTGACGGTTTATTTTGCGTATGATATAATTTTTCATAAAGAAGCCGCAAATCTGTAAGCGTGAAACGGAGATGAAATTTATGTGGTTTATATTTGCACTACTATCAGCAATATTTGCATCATTGACCTCGATATTGGCTAAGATTGGTATTGATGGAGTAAATTCTAATCTTGCCACGGCTATAAGAACTGTTGTAGTGGTAATGATGGCGTGGGGAATGGTATTTTTGACTCATACACAAAGCGGATTATCAGAAATCAGTCGAAAAAGCTGGGTATTTTTGATTCTATCCGGATTGGCTACGGGAGCTTCCTGGTTATGCTATTACAGAGCGTTACAGATGGGGGAAGCTTCCAAAGTTGTTCCAATTGATAAGTTAAGTGTAGTCATTACCTTGGCACTTGCCTTTATTTTCTTGCACGAAAAATTTACAATGAAATCTTTGACAGGGTGTATTTTAATTGGTGTTGGAACATTAGTGATGGTTTTGTAATTAAATATGAAAGAATATTAGGTATTCATTAAAACACTGGTTGAAAGCTGTTATATAGCCAATCAATTCTATTTTAATTTGCTTGAGTGAAACATTCGATACTCTGTCGGTAAAACTTTGTAATATTCTTTAA
>USDN01000116.1 GCA_900553515.1 uncultured Blautia sp.
TTTCGGAACAACGAAAAACTCCACAATGTAAAACAGGGCCTTGCCCTAACAAAAAGAAGACTGATGCTGACTGTTTATTATACAGATGTCCCGCATCAGTCTTTTTGATACCTGTTCTTTTTTAAATGATGATGCAGACCAGCCCCCCTTTGCTGTCATTCACAATCTTTTGCATAGTATCCTGAAGCTTCACCTGACTTTCTTCTCCAATAGCAGTGATCTTACTTCGGATTCCATCCTGCACTAACTGTTCGATAGATTTTCCAAAAATATTTGTCTCCCAGATGCTTTCTCCCCTTTGTCCGCTTTCTCCGATATACTGGATCAGATCTTTTGCCTGCTGCTCTGTACCTACGATCGGCGCAATCTCTGTTTCAATGTTGGCACGTATCATATGGATGGAAGGACTTTTAGAACGGATCTTTACACCAAATTTATTTCCCTGCCGTATCACAGATGGTTCCTCTATCTCAATCTCCTGCAGTTCCGGTACCACCACTCCATAGCCGGTTCCCCGTACAGACTCAATGGCATCCTGTACCTTTACATATTGAGCTTTCATCTCAGACAGCTCCTTCATCGTATGGATCAAATCATATTCGCTTTTCATAGAAATTCCGCAAAGCTCACTTAAAATACTGTAGTAATACTCATCTCTGATCTGGATTCTGACTTTTACCGTCCCATCAGAAAGATTTACATCATCCAGGAGAGTATCCTGTACAAAAGGTCCTTCCAGTTTCACAGCGTCTTTTGTAATGTCACGGATATGCGTCAGATGAATCATCCTGTCTCTAATCTGACCAAGAATCTGGGATTTCAGTTCATGATCCGTCGGCAGCATTTCTGTCCATTTTGGAATAAAGTAATGAATCTCGCTGACAGGAAACTCATAAAGAATCTTTTCCAGGATCCTGGTGATATCTTCTTTATGCAGCTGTTCACAGTTGGCTGTCACTACCGATACTCCATATTTTTCCTGCAGTTTCCCGGCAAGCTGCAAAGTTTCTTCCTTATAGGGCAGCTGAGAATTTATAAGGATCAGAAAAGGTTTTCCCTGACTTTTCAATTCGTTTACTGTGATCTCCTCTGCCTCCCGGAAATTTTCTCCAGGAATCTCCCCAAAACTGCCGTCAGTAGTAACCACAAGTCCTATTGTGGAGTGTTCCCGGATCACCTTTCTGGTTCCTATAGAGGCTGCTTCATGAAAAGGAACTGCTTTGGAAGACCAGGGTGTTTTTACCATCCTTTCTTTTCCTTCCTCCACATGACCGGAAGCATCCTTTACTAAATATCCTACACAATCAATCAGACGGATCTTAACTTTCTGATCGTCTCCCAATGTGACAGGAACTGCTTCTTTCGGAATAAATTTCGGTTCTACAGTCGTGATCAGTTTTCCGGAACCGCTTAAAGGCAGCTGATCCCGGATTTCTCCCTGCTTTTCACTGTCAATCACAGGCAGGGCGATCTGCTCCATAAAACGTCTGATAAAAGTTGACTTTCCTGTACGGACTGGACCAACAACACCTATGTATATATCACCGCCGGTACGCGCCTGAATATCCCGGTAAACCTGAAAATTTTCCATAAAAATTCCCCCTTGCATATATTCAAACAATCCCATGTATTGTTATATTTATATGCAGGGGGACTTTCGTTCATGTTACCTTTTAAAAATTTCTGCACAGAACCTGCTTTTATTTCTCTTTTGGCTCTGTTTTCAGCGGAACTGCTTCTTCTGCTTTAAATACATATCCGCAGTCACAGGCAGTATCCTCTGTGATCTTTCCACGGGAGGTAAATACCTCCACCTCTTTTCCACATTCCGGACAGATCTTCTCTTCGATCACGGAAGTTCTGTGCTGGCTTTCACATCCATCCATTACTGACATCGGCAATTCCTCCTTTTTATTATCATACGGGAATGCTTTGCATACCCTTTTTATAACTTCAGTATAATCCCTTTTCTTCCTCTGTGTCAACCTATTTTGGAGTTCTTTTCTCTATTTTTAAGATAAGCTTCCCTTCCCTCTTCGTAAAGGTTTCTGCCCTCGCTGTCAATGATTACCACCAAAGGCATATCCTCTACATAAAGACGTCTTAAAGCCTCAGACTGAAGATCCTCATAAGCCACAAGCTCTGCTTTTTTGATACATCTGGCAAGAAGAGCTCCGGCGCCGCCAATGGCTCCAAAATATACTCCACCATACTTTTTCATGGCATCTACGACTTCCGGAAGTCTTGCGCCTTTCCCAATCATTCCCCTTGCTCCCACAGACATCATAGTTGGAGCATAGGCATCCATCCTTCCACTGGTGGTAGGTCCTGCTGAACCGATCACCTGACCCGGTTTGGCAGGGGTGGGACCTACATAATAAATCGTTGCGTCTTTTGGATCAAAAGGAAGTTCTTCTCCTCTGGCCAGCGCTTCACACATTCTTTTATGTCCTGCATCCCTGGAGGTATAGATCTCGCCCGTAAGATATACAGAATCTCCTGCATGAAGGCTTCTTGCTACTTCTTCTGTCAGGGGCAAAGTAATATGTCGTTCCATCTTAAAGCACCTCCGTTTTGTGTCGTGTTACATGGCAGCTGATATTAATGGCACAGGGCATCCCTGCAATATGGGTAGGCATAGTCTCAATGTTTAATCCCACTGCAGTTGTTTTTCCTCCAAAGCCCTGGGGACCGATGCCCAGCTCATTGATCTTCTGAAGCATTTCTTTTTCCAGTTCTGCATAATACGGATCCGGATTCTCGGAATCTACCGGGCGCATCAGCGCCTTCTTCGCCAGAAGCGCCGCCTTGTCAAAAGTTCCTCCGATACCCACACCCACAACCATAGGAGGACAGGGGTTCGGTCCTGCTGTTTCTACCGTTTCCAGGATAAAGTCCTTAATGCCCTGCAGCCCTGCTGATGGCTTGAACATGCGGATGGCGCTCATGTTTTCACTTCCGAAGCCCTTCGGTCCCACAGTGATCTTGATCTGCTCACCGGGCACGATCTCTGTGTACAGCATAGCCGGTGTATTATCTCCCGTATTTCCTCTGCGGACAGGATCCTTTACAACGGATTTACGCAGGTATCCTTTGTCATAGCCTCTGCGGACACCTTCATTTACTGCTTCTGTCAGATCTCCGCCGGAAATGTGCACATCCTGACCGATTTCCAGAAATACACATGCCATTCCTGTATCCTGACAGATTGGCACACATTCTTTTTCTGCGATCTGGTAGTTTTCGATAATGTTGTCCAGAACGCCCCGGGCAATGTCTCCGTCCTCACATGCCCTGCAGGTCCGGATTGCCTGTTTCATGTCCTCCGGAAGAACTGTGTTCGCCTCTATACAGAGACGTTCGATCACATCCGTGATCTGTGATGCCTGTATTTCACGCATATTTGCACCTCTTTATTATGTAGTTTGGAATGAATTTCTAAAAGTATTTTAACGCAAAAAAGAAGGTTACGCAAGATAGGATTCCAAAACAGAAAAAGGAATCACGACCACCGGCTTAGCCGGTGGTTTGCTTTGACCCTATAAGGGTCTGTTA
>USDN01000117.1 GCA_900553515.1 uncultured Blautia sp.
TTCTGCATAAAATCTGCTTATTTTATTGCGAAAAATATTTATTCCTCACCGCTGATAAAGCATTTTTCTCATCATCTGTTCCATAAACAGTTTCATCTGCGGTGTAACGTATTTGTTCCGGTGATATACCAGCTGGCTCCACATTGTGATCTCTTCACATTCCGTATCAAGGATCACCAGATCACCATTTTTAATGTGCTCCTCCACGACATACTCCGGAAGAAAGGAAATACCTTTGTTCTTCAGCAAAAACCGGGTGATCACATCTGTGTTTCCAACTTCCCACACCGGATGGAGCTCATAGCCTTTTGCTGCCAGGGACTGTTCCAGCGCATAACGGTAACTGATTCCTTTTTCCGTAAGAAACAGAGGTTCCTGAAGCAGCCGACTGACAGAAATCTGCTTTTTTCCCGCCAGAGGAGAATCTTTTGAGGCAACAAAATGTATTTTTTCCGGCTGTTCCAATACCTTGATCCACTCAGGAAAATAAAACTTTTTATCCAGAAAAAACAAAATATCAATATCATTTTGTCTGAGCATCTGCAAAAGTTCCGGAACGAGAGCCGTACAGGTGCTGATCTCCACATGGGGGCACTGCTGACTGAACTCCATGATAACAGAAGGCAGGATACTGGTCACATAGGATTCACAGGTTCCAATATGCAGTTTTCCGGATATCTCTTCCGGTTCCTGTACGATGCTTTCTGCTTTTCTCATAGAATCCAGAATCTCCAGGGCGTAAGGCAGAAGTCTTTCTCCGGCCTGTGTCAGCTTCACCTGTTTCCCGATCCGTTCAAACAGCTGGGTTCCAAGCTCCCCTTCCAGCTGTTTGATCTGCATTGTGACAGCAGACTGAGAATATCCCAGCTGTTCTGCCGTCTTAGAAAAGCTCTGTACCTCTGCAATTCTTACAAAAGTAATTAAATTTCTTATCTCCATTTGATCTCCATTCAAAATTTTTGAACACTTTTATAAAATCTATGAATTTTACAAATCATATTTTTTATAGTAGCATTACAGGAAATACAAGTCAAGGAGGCAATTGCCATGAACATAGAAACTCAAAAACAAAACAGACAGATCGGTATGCTGGTACAGGACTTTACCTCTCAGGTTGTTGATTTTTATAATCACATGGAGACTCAGCCCGTCTGCCATTCTGTTCCCAGTGAAACACTGACTCACCTGGAAAATCAGGATATTCCTTCTCATGGACGTCCGGTTCAGACTGTATATTCAGAAATGCTCCGTGATGTTTATTCCAATACACTTTTGATCCAGCATCCGCGCAGCTTTTCCTGTGTGCCTTCCACTGCCTCTCTCCTTTCCTGGATGGGCGATGTCATGACAAATGCCTACAATCCGCATGCAAGCTGTCAGGTTAATGCCCCGGCGCCGGATCTGATTGAAAAAAAGCTGATCCGCTGGATGTGTGATCTTGCCGGATATCCCGCTTCCGGAGGAGGTCTCTTTGTCTCCGGAGGTTCCATTGCCAATCTGACAGCACTTACCGCAGCCAGAGATGCACGCCTGACCTACGACGAACGCAGCCGTGCCATTATTTATGTTTCTGATCAGACACATTCTTCTGTGGCAAAAGGACTGCATATCATCGGCTTCAGCCAGGAGCAGATTCATATCATCCCTGCAGACAGCCGTTTCTGCATGGATATGGATAAGCTTCAGGCAGCTGTAAAAAAAGATGTTTCCAATCATAAAAAGCCTTTTGCCGTCATTGCATCCGCAGGTACGACAAACACAGGGAGTATTGATCCCATTGCAGATATTTCTGCACTTTGCAAAAAATATGACATGTGGCTTCATGTAGACGGGGCAATCGGTGCTTCTGCCCTGTTATCCGATAAGCATAAAAAAAATCTGTCCGGGATCGAACTCTCTGACAGTCTCAGCTGGGATGCTCACAAATGGCTGATGCAGACTTACGGCTGCAGTATTGTACTGGTACGGGATCAGTCTTTTCTTGTAGACAGTTTTGCCGCCCATCCGGAATATCTTAAGGATGCAGAAAACTTTGATGGCAGCGTAGAATTCTGGGATCTGGGACCGGAACTGACCCGTCCGGCAAGAGGACTGAAATTATGGCTTACGCTTCAGACTATGGGAACCGAAGGTATTGCAAGCGCCATTGATCATGGCTGTGCTCTTGCAGAGCTTGTAGAAAAAACAGTTTCCCGGAATCCTCAATGGGAAATTGTATCTCATGCACAGCTGGGAATCATTAATTTCCGTTACATCGGGGATGGAAGCTTCTCTCAAAAAGAATTGGATGAAATAAATCAGAATATCTCAAAGGAGATCACAGACAGTGGATTTGCACAGATTTTTACCACGGAACTGCTTGGCAGAAAGGTTCTCAGAATGTGCACCATTCATCCGGAAACAACCGAAAAGGATATCTGTGATACCCTGGAACGCGTAATGAACGCAAAGGCCATTTCCGGCTTGTCCGGACATTAAGTCCAGAAAAAAGCAGCATATCAAAAGGGTTTCAGGTTACAAGGAAGTATATTTTTCAATTTGGCGGTATAGCCCCGTTCAAGGGCTATGCCGTCTTTTCCTGTTTATTAGCCTTTTTCTGTTCTGTCTGCGGGTCAGTTGGCAAATAGATTTCCCCCACGAAGTTAAAGACAATATCCACTTTCTGAAAACGCTTGCCGTCTATCTTCTCCGGCGCATGGACAACGATTTTCTTTATAAACTCATTGACGATAGTGGGAGTTAATTCGGTTATTCCCACGTACTTGCGGATGATGGCGGCGAAGCTGTCAAAATCGCTTTTATTCTGTTCGTAGGTATCGACTTCCTGTTGTTCTGCCTTTACCTTTTCCGTCAGCTCTTTTTGTTCTGCTTCATACTCTGCGGACAGCTTCAAAAATCGCTCATGGCTGATTGTGCCGTTGATGTCGTCCTCATAAATCCGCTTGAAAATCCGGTCAAGTTCTGCAATCCGTTTTCTTGCCTGTCCGACCTCACGCCGCTTGCGTTTCATGTCCTTTTCCGCTTCATCAAACCGCTGTTTCTGTATCAGTTCCATAAAGGTGGTAATGTCCTCATAGAACATGGCAGTTACGGCAAATATCCGATTGAGAACGATTTTCCGCAGGACTTCTTCTCTGATGAAGTGTGCCGTACAATCTCCCGTATTGCTTTTATATCTTGCACAGCGGTAGTTGTCTTGTGAACCGTCAAAGCTCTTGCAGGTGGCAAAGTGCAGTTTACTTCCACAATCCGCACAGAATACCAAGCCGGAAAACATTCCCTGCCGCTCTGCCTTTGTGGGGCGGCGTTTATTTGCCCTTAATTCCTGTACCCGTTCAAAGACAGCTTCCTCAACGATTGCGTCATGTGTATTGCGGAAAATCGCCTGCTGTTCCTTTGTGGTGGGAATACGCTTTTTCAGCTTGTGGGATTTGGAATAGCTTTTGAAGTTTACCGTATGCC
>USDN01000118.1 GCA_900553515.1 uncultured Blautia sp.
TCTTTCACAAAAATTCCCCTGGATACATCTTTTTACAATGTATGCAGGGGAAATACAGATTATGTGGATTCAATTCCGCAGAATTTTTTTAATTTTCATATTCAGAAAGTATATTCTCTGATAAAATAAAGACACAGACCCTTTTCAAAGCTTTTTATATCAGCTCTGAGACAGTTCTCCTGTCCCCACAGATCCAGGAAGCCGGATCTTCTGTATGATTCCGATGATCTGGCCTGACAGAAGGACTGTCAAAAGAGAGTACATGATCCGGCTGAACGGAATGTAGCTGAGGGATGCCAGCAGCACAACAAGATCGCTTGCCAGATAAATCCACTGGATATCCACGGGCAGCACAGAGGACAGACTCATGGCAAGAGCATCGTCTCCGGTAGGAGCGCCGCCTACACGCACGCAGATTCCCACACTGATGCCTACAAACAGGGCGCCTGCCACTGCCGCCAGAAGAGGTTTTTCCGCAATCTGCGGAAACAGTGGGTCAAACTGCTCAAATATTCCGTAAAAAACAGAAAATCCGATCGCTGAAATAAAGGAATACACCAGAAACAGCTTCCCAAGAAGTTTCCAGCCTAAAAAGTAACATACGACTGTCAGAAGAAAGCCGGAAAACGAAGGAGAAATTCCAAACCAATGCTCCAGAAGAAGAGTAAGCCCTAAGATTCCTCCTTCTGTAACGCCGGATATGGAGTGGACATTATAAAGACCAAATGCCAGTAAGGCGCTTCCGCCCAGCAAAAGCAGCACCGAAGACAATTTAATTTCTTTCCAGATAGAACACATTTTTGATTTCCTTTCTTTTTATGAATCTGAAATCATTATAAACTCTGGTATTATACCAGAGTCAAGCAGGAGAATACATATTATGAAAAAATATTTTAGAATCGGTGAAATATCCAAACTCTATGACATTGGCGTGGATTCCATCCGCTATTATGAAGAAATCGGAATCATAAAACCGGAACGCTCTGAATCCGGATACCGCCGTTACAGCATACACGATATCTGGAGACTGAACGTGATCCGGGATCTTCGTTCCATTGGCTTTACCATGGAACAAATCCGCGAATACCTGGAAAATCACAATACAGCATCCTCCCTGAAGCTTCTGGAAGAAGAGCAGGACGCCATCCAGAAGCAGCTGCTGCAGCTCCGGAAGTTTCAGAAAAATGTGGAGCATCGGTTAAATACCATCCGTTCCGCCCGGAACCTTCCACTGCACGAAATCACTCAGACAACCCTGCCGCCCCGCCGATGCCATATCCTGTCAGAAGGCTATCAGGCAGCGGAAGAGATGGATCTTCTGATTAAACGACTGATCAATCTGGACAAAGAAAGGCTGTACATTATAGGAAGCAACCAGATCGGAACCGTTATCTCCTGTTCCTCTCTGTTTGAAAAAAAGGCGCTTTCTTATCAGTCAGTATTTCTGATCGATGAAAATGGAAAAAAACTTATTCCCGGAGGAGATTACCTCTGTGTCACTTACGGAGGCAGTTATTCCCAAAGCACAGACTGGGGTCAGAAACTGCTGAAATACGCAGAATCTCATAATCTTAAAGTCACCGGAGACCTGCTGGAACTTCTCTGGATAGATATCCATACTACCTCCGACGAATCGGAATATATTACCCAGCTGCAGCTTCCTGTGCAAAGTTTAATATGATCCTTAAAAACGCGGAAAAGGCAGGAGAAAACTTTTCCTGTTATCTCCTGCCTAAACTGTGTCCTTACTGTTTTGCACGTATATTTTTCACAGATCTTCCAATATAAATGTCTGAGTCCATCACGCAGGAATAGCGCGCACCGGAGCACTCTTTTCTGTTAATCATCTTCATCAGATTTTCAGCCAGCTTAACCCCTGTAAGATACCCGCGTATAAGCGAACAGGTAATTCCTTCTTCCTCCCAGTTTTCACCGGAATAGTCAAAGCATACAATTGAATAGTCATCCGGCACTTTTTTCCCGTCTTTCATCAGCGCTTTTTTTACATAACAGTAAATAATATAGTTGCAGCAGATGATCGCTGTACACGCCGGGATTCCGCGCAGAAACTGCTCTATGGATTTTACAAATCGATCGTCGTGCGTATCATCAGAAACACACCATTTGATATATTCATCCTTCAGTTCCAGTCCGTTACGGCGCATGGTACGGATCATACCGTGAAATTTTTCCACACTCTGATAATTATCGCAAAGAAAAATTCCTGCAATATTGCGATGGCCTGCATGGATTAACTGCATAACCAGCTCATCTGCACATTTCAGATCATTGACAATTACTTTTGGGTATGGCAGTTCTTTATAATAATTATTGTAAAAAATCACGGGCATCCCCTTGTCATAAATTTCTTTATAACAATCAAGGTTCGGATTCATCAGACTTGCCTTTACCCCATCTATAATAAATCCCTGAAAATTCTGTTTCATAACCGTCTGGAGACACCGTCTCTCATTTGCATAACGATTGTCAGTAAGGAAAATATTAAGATCTACCTTTTTCTCCGGGGAAATCTTTTTCAGCCCGTCCACTATACCGTCGATCAGTTTCGAATTTGCACTGCTGTCCTGTCCCTGAAGAATCAGGCCAATCTTACATCCGGCATTCCCTGTGTCCAAATCACGTGAAAGCGCCATCTCTTTTCTGATATAAGTCCCGCTTCCCCTGACCTTATAAATCAGTTCTTCCCGTTCCAGCTGCTCCAGAGCACTGCGGACCGTCTCGCGCCCCACGCGCAGCCGCTGTCTCACCGCGTTTTCAGACGGAAGCTTTAAATTATTGGAAAACTTGTATTCATCAATGTACTCCAACAGCCATTGATACACTTTTTCGGTCTTTTTTCCTGCCATACTCTATTTCTCTCCCAAACGCAGAAAAGCGCTGCACGGCATGCCCTATGCATGCCTGCACGCTTTTCCTTTATTTTGCCGACAGACACCGGGCAGCTGCCTGAAGTTTAAATTTTATTTTCAATCTGTAATTACCGGACGCTTCCCTTCTGCTTTTTCAATCCAGTCCAGAAGTCTCACTCTCAAATCTGCTTTGATGTCTGCATACGCAGCGTCATCTACAATATTCTCAAGCTGGAACGGATCCTTTGTCATATCATACAGGTAATCATCTGCGTATACGTC
>USDN01000119.1 GCA_900553515.1 uncultured Blautia sp.
TATGCGTAACTCCAAACCGCTGTTCCTCATCAACGATCAACAGGCCAAGATTTTTAAACTGTACATCTTTGGAAAGAATTCTGTGCGTTCCAATGATCACATCTACCTGACCTTTTTTCAGATCTTCGATTGCCTTCTTCTGTTGTGCCGGAGTCCGGAATCTGCACAACAGTTCCACACGCACCGGAAATTCCTTCATCCTCTGGACAAAGGTATTATAAATCTGCTGTGCAAGGATTGTGGTAGGTGCAAGATAAGCTACCTGTCTGCTCTCCTGCACTTCCTTAAACGCAGCACGCAGAGCCACTTCTGTTTTGCCATAGCCCACATCTCCACAGATAAGCCGGTCCATAATCTTAGTGCTTTCCATATCACGTTTGGCATCCTCAATGGCACTGAGCTGATCCTCAGTTTCTTCATATGGAAACATCTCTTCAAATTCCTTCTGCCATACAGTATCAGGACCACAGACATATCCTTCCTTTTCCTGACGAACCGCATAAAGCTCTACCAGCTCCTTCGCAATATTCTTAACTGCACCTCGAACCTTGCTCTTTGTTTTATTCCACTCCTGAGTGCCAAGTTTATTCAGTTTCGGAGTCTTTGCCGCATCTGCACCCGAATATTTCTGCAGACAGTCAAGCTGTGTGGCAAGAATATAGAGGTTGCTTCCACCTCTGTATTCAATCTTAATATAATCTTTGACAATTCTGTCTACTTCAACTTTCTCAATCCCGCGATAAATACCAAGACCATGCTTCTCATGAACAACAAAATCACCAATGGAAAGCTCAGCAAAATCCTGAATACGGTTTCCGCTGTAATTTTTTTTCTTCTTTTTCTTCTTCTGTTCCTGTCCAAAGATGTCAGATTCTGTCATTACCGCAAACTTGATCAACGGATATTCAAAGCCCTTCTTTGCATGGCCATAAACCACCATGATCTCGCCCGGACAGATTTCCCTGTCATAATCCTGGCCATAAAAGGCTGCCAGTCCCTCTTCCTGAAGATCCTTTGCCAGCCTCTCGGCTCTTGTGCGGGAACCGGAAAGCAGTGCGATCCTGTATCCCTGTTTCTTGTACTGATGAAGGTCTTTTACCAGAAGTTCAAAACTATTGTTATAAGCATTGACTGATTTTACCTCCAGGTAAAATTTTTCCCGCACTTTCCAGCCTGCCTGTTTCGGTTCCAGCGCACATACAGAAATACAGTTGCGTTTATTCAGTTCTTTTTGAAGCTGTTCAAAAGAGCAGAGCCAGTTTTCCGGCAGATTCCGGCTACCTTTTTCCTCTCTGTGCATACGGCTCTGTCTGTACTCTTCTTCTACAGCCCCGCCTTTCTCAGTCAGTCGGTTTGGTTCATCCAGAAAGATTATGGTTCTTTCCTCCGGAAAATAATCCAGGAAGGAAACCATATCCTTGTCCCCTATATGCTCCACCGCCGGATAGATCGTAATCTCTTCCAGCTTTTCCAGAGAACGCTGACTCTCCGGATCAAAACTCCGGATAGAATCAATCTCATCTCCCCAAAGCTCAATTCTCCATGGATTTTCCTCAGTAAGACAGTAAATATCCAAAATACCGCCGCGCACAGAAAACTGCCCGGGCATTTCCACCTGTCCTGCCCGCTCGTAACCCAGAGACACCAGCTGATTCTTCAACTGTTCTGTGTCCACGGCGCTGTCACTTTCGTAATGAATCAACTGTTCTTTTATCTTTTCCAGAGATTCCAGAAAATCCATACATCCGTCAATGCTTGTAACAACTGTCAGTTCTTTCTCTTCCAGCAACGCCTTAATGACCTTCATTCTCTGACGTATCAGAAGATTTCCATGGATATCTGCCTGAAAGAACAGAAGATCCTTTGCCGGATAAGAATACACTTTTCTGTCATAGAATCTGTAATCCTCATAAATTTCTCTGGCGCGGCGTTCGTCCTCAGCCAGGATCAGGCGATAAGATATCCCCTCTGAAAGTCCGTATATCAAATGAGATTTCTGCGATTCCATACACCCGGAAACCTGCAGAATCCCTTTATTTGTTTTGCTCTTTTCTTTAATCTGTTCAAACTCTGCAAGCCCCTGCAGAGGTGTCAAAAATGCTTTCATCTTCACCCCTCATGATCCTTCAACGTAATAAAAGCGGCTTCTGTTTCCAGTTACCGCTTTTTATATCTTTTTACTGAACAATCATCTGTTTCCTGTCTGCTTATTTCTGTACAGGTACTTTCCTGTTATATTCATTCATGGCTGCATCTGCCCCCTGTGAGATTATGATATCCACAGCCTTTGCAGCTCTTCCTATAGCTTCATCCACAAGTTTCCTGTCCTCTGTGGAAAATCTGCCAAGTACATGGTCTGCCAGATTCCATCCCTTGGGCTTGGCACCAACTCCTACTTTGATACGAAGAAATTTCTCCGTACCAAGCTGGCGGATAATATCTTTGATTCCGTTATGTCCGCCGGCACTTCCCTGCTTGCGGATACGGAGCTGTCCGGGCTCCAGATCAATATCATCATAAATAACAATAAGTTCTGATTCCGGATCAATTTTAAAATAATTCGCCATCTCACGGACAGGACCGCCACTCAGGTTCATAAAAGAAAGCGGCTTCATAAGAATCACTTTCT
>USDN01000120.1 GCA_900553515.1 uncultured Blautia sp.
GAACCCCTGTTACCGCCGTGAAAGGGCGGTGTCTTAACCGCTTGACCATGGAGCCTTATTTTCGCTGTTATCTTTTAATGACGACCTCAGCGAAAATTATAATACCATACCCTGATATATTTTGCAAGAGAAATTTTGCATTTTTTTAAAATTTTTTTCGCAGTATATATTCACCCATTTTTGTATTACTTAGAAAGATTGGCAAAAGCAGCCTGTGCTTTTTCAAATTCCTCTTTTCCTCTTACTGTGAGGAGGGCTTTCCTACAGTCTTCCTGTCTCATCCCCCATAAATTTTTGCCTTGCTCCAGGCTGACAAAAATCCCCTCTGCCGGATTTTTGAGGTAAATAGCAAGCGGGCATTCTGTCCAAACAATCTCACGGTACTCTTCTATTTCATTTTCTCTCGTATTATCGCTTCCTTCATTTTCTTTACCGTCTGCAGACAGACAGTACTGAAGTTTTCCTTCTCCCTTTTCCAAGAAAACAGCAAGCCTCCTTTTGGAAATTGTATGGTTGTTTAGATCTTTCAGAGATTTCAAAGTATTTTTTCCTATCAAAAGTACGGGAGTATTTCCCATATAAATATATTCTGAAGAATTCCCCTCCATTTTCAGTTCATTCAGATCCACTGCCAGAAAAACAGTACTCATAGTATACTCTTCCAGTTTCAATTCCACGGGAATTTCCAAAACCGGTGAAAAAGAAACAAGTCCCTGTATCTTTTTCACCTGCTCCAGAAGCTTCTCATCATATTGCAGACTCCCCAGCGAAACAACTGTCTGATATTCCTTTAGGGATCCTGAAAGAACCGGAGCCGCCAGACGAATCAATAAGCAAAGACTTCCTGCCATAAGGGCTGCCCCCAAAATAAGCATCGGGTAAAAATGTCTTTTTTTACAGATTTTCACCGGAAGTCTCCCTTCTTATTTCCTCCAGAAGTATTTTCTGCCTTCTGATCCTGTGTATAAGTCCAAAGACCAGACATATCAATCCTGCCCCGGCAGCTGTAAATACAGAATACCACCAGTTATTTGCCTTTTGGGGAGTTTCTATGTTCAGGCTCTGAAGCCTTGGTTTCCGAATACTGGTTTCATATTCTTTCACCTGTTCATATAGTTTGCCCTCCCCGTCCTCATATTTCAGGATGATTCTCCCCGTGACTGCTCCGTACATGTCCTTCTCATCAGTTCCTTCATCACGTCCATTGGCCTCCATCGTACGTGTTCCTACAAAAGCGCGCATGGTTCCTGTACTCTCTGTTCCTGCATCCATATTTCCAAGAAAAATCTCTTCCTTTGGAAACATTCCGGTTCCTTCCATGATAACACGGGCATTATAAATCTCAGTTCTTCCCAGATTCTGCACACGGATTCCCAGATTTACCGTATCTGTGGAATACACCTCTGCCGGAATTTCGTCACAGTTCAGATGTGCTGATACCATCTGTTTTACAAAAAATTCTGTCTCCTCCGTTCCGGATGCCGAAGTTCCCTTCTTATCTTCATACTCAAAGGAAAGCTTAACAGGAACAATCCCCTCCTTTGCATCCATAGATGTCCGTACATTATTTGATACAATGATCCTGCCCCCTGGACTGATCCTGTCAAAATAATAAGACTTTTTTTCAAACTGGATACCTGGGGTTTCTGTTGAAAAGGTCAGCTTCAGATTATAAATTCCCTGATCCCTGCTTTTATTCCCCAGAACAAGTTCCACCTCCTGGGCAGCTCCCGCTTCCAGCGTCTTTCCTGTCAGACTGCTGCTTTCCAGTAAAAGTTTTGGCTGCCGCACCAGCTCCTCTTTCTGCTGTGAAGAAGCTTCTCCGCCGAAAGAGCCAGTATAACCTGCACTTTCCTGGGATCCTGTCTCCATTTCTTCCTGACTTCCATCTCCAAAAAGTTCCTCTTCCGGCTGTGTTCCATAATTCGGATAAATATTCATATTTTCAATATTTACTGAAAATCCCGGAGTGGGCGTTGGCTGCGGAAAAATGGTAGGTTCCGGTGAAACATCAGGCTCCGGCACTGCAGTAGGCTCTGGTATCGCCGTAGGTTCCGGCATAACAGTAATCTCTTCTCCTTCCATAAACAGATCTGCACCGTAAACCATCTGTTCTCCGTCTGCACTCCACTTATTTCCCGCTGCTCCTACCATAATCTGCATACACAGGACGAAAACTCCTGCTGCCAGCTTTCTTTTTTTCATGGTCCCGCCGCCTCTCTTTCCTTTAAAACCCCTCCATCCATTTCAAAAACCCGGTCGCACAAAATCCGGATATCATCCTCGTTATGGCTTGCCAGAAGTATGGTCTTTCCCTGATCTTTCAGCTCCAGCAGAATTTTTCTCATATCCTCTACTCCCTGTTTGTCCAGGGTAGTGTCAAAAACTACCTGTTTTTTTGTTCTAAAATCTTTTAAAAACCTTGAT
>USDN01000121.1 GCA_900553515.1 uncultured Blautia sp.
TCCTTACAGAGCGCAAGTCCAAGTCCTGCACCCCCTTCTTTTCTGGATCGTGACTTATCCACCATGTAAAAGGCTTCTGTTACCCGTTCAAGCTCTTCCGGAGCAATTCCACGTCCCTGATCCTCCACAATAAGAGCCTCATCATCAGCTATTATCCTGATTTTTCCACCGTTCTCTGAGGCCTTTCCTGCATTATCCACAAGGTTCAGCACAAAACTTGTCAAAAGATCCACATCTGCGATTTTTTGAAGATCAGAGGGACTGCACTGGATCTCCAGCTGTATTTCCTTTTCCTTTAAGGCAAATCTTGTAAGCCCTTTTATATGGTTCAAAAAATTTTCTATCTGGCAGTTCTGAAGATTCAGTCCTGATTTTTCTTCCTCATAAAGTCCGGTCAGCTCCAGAAGCTTAACAGACAGTCTGGAAAGGCGGCTGCACTCCTTTTGAATATACTGAAGAGCCTGCTCCCGTCTTTTATCGCTTAAACGTACGGTAAGAAGGGTGTCTGCATAGCCCATAATGGCTGTCATAGGCGTTTTCAGCTCATGGGCAAGGCTTCCCAGCATTTGCTGCTGTTTCCTGTTTATTTCTGTCAGTTCCTGTATATTTTCCTGTATGGTGCCAGCCATATGGTTAAATCCGGCTGCCAGCTCTCCCAGTTCGTCTTTCCTGCTCTCAGATACCCGGACATGATAATTTCCTTCTGAAATAGCCCCGGCAGCCTCTTTTAATTCCATCAGAGGGCGCATGGTGGCATAAAGGCTTTTCCATATGATAAATCCGCCCACAATCAGAAGAAACACCGTAATCATAAGTCCCTTAAAAAAAAGGCGCTCTGTTCTCTGATAGATTTCTGTAACGTCCTGATAATACAAAAGCCCTGCCTGTATATTGCTGCCAGATGTCTGAGTAAAGATAAGCATGAGTTTTCTTCCATCTATGGTCTGTACCGGAATTTCCCCATTATTTTCTCCCTCTGCTTCACTTATTCCCGTATAATCAAATTCATAGGGCGTTGCATTGTAGATCCATTCCCCATACTGATAAAAAGCTCCATTATTCCCAAAAACCTCCCGAAACGACTGGACCGCCGCCAGCCTCTGTCCATCCCCATCGCTGTTTTTTAACAGCTTTGACGATTCTTCCACCTTTCTGTTAAACTCACGGAACTTATCCATAAAAATAATTTCCTGGCTTTTTCTCTGATCCTTCAAAGTCTGTTTCTGAGATGCATAAAGAAAATACGCCATGGTAAACTGAGAAATTAAAAGAAATCCCAGAATCGCCTGAAAAAATATTTTTCGAAACAGCTTCACTCGTCCACCTCCAGTCTGTAGCCTATGGTAGGAATGGTTTTTATTACATTTCCCCAATTCAGTTTTTTGCGTATACGTCCTACATGGGCATCTACGGTACGTGTCTCTCCCTCAAATTCCATTCCCCACAAAGCTCCCAGTATCTGTCCTCTGGTCAGCGCCTTATTCTTATGTCGGACAAACATTAAAAGACATTCATATTCCATTGGTTTCAGGTAAACCTCTTTTCCGTCCTTCATAACAGTTCGTTTTTCTGTATCAATCTCCACGTCATAAATGCAAATTAAATGATCGTTTTTTCCGTTTCTTTCCAGAACCTTTTCAATCCGTACCAGAAGCTCCAGCATCTCAAAAGGCTTTACAATATAATCCTCTGCGCCTTCTTTCAGTCCTCTGACTTTATTCTGAACCTCTCCTCTGGCAGTTAGAAAAATAACCGGAATTCCATATTTCTTCAGTTCTGGAAGAAGAGTAAAACCATCCTTTCCCGGCAGCATCACGTCTACCAGGGCACAGTCATAAGAATGCTTTGTCAGCAGACTTTTACTTACCTCCTCTCCGTCAAAAAAAGAAGTAACCTGATATCCGGTCACCTCCAGATTCATACAGATCAGGTCGTTAATTGCTTCCTCATCTTCTATCACAAGAATATGTGCCCCCATATTACTTCCTCCTCTGATGTTCTCTATCTATTATTACGCTGCTGCTCTTTTTGCTCGCAGCATCCAGTTAAATTACAGAATTTTTGATTACATTATGACATAGATTTTATCTGCGCGGTGTAACTGATTTGTAAATTTATACACAAAAAAAGCCTGCAGAACTTTCTGCAGACATAAAAAAACTCCCCCTGTTGGACTCGAACCAACGACACTGCGGTTAACAGCCGCATGCTCTAC
>USDN01000122.1 GCA_900553515.1 uncultured Blautia sp.
TTTCCTCCTACCCACCGGGATATAAAGAAAATGCAGGTATCTTCTGCCACAATAATCCATGGATATCCATTGCAGAAACAGTGATTGGCCGCGGCAACAGAGCCTTTGAAATTTATAAAAAGACCTGTCCTTCCTATATTGAAGACATCAGCGAAATCCACTGTACAGAACCTTATGTTTATTCCCAGATGGTAGCAGGTGCTGACGCAGTTTACCATGGTCAGGCTAAAAACAGCTGGCTCACAGGTACTGCAGCATGGACTTTCTGGAATCTTTCCCAGGCTATTCTGGGTGTGCAGCCATCTTATGACGGATTATGTATCAATCCATGTATTCCGGAAGGCTTTGGAGATTTCACACTCACCAGAACTTTCAGAGATGCTGTTTATCATATTGATGTGAAAAACCCGGATAATGTACAGAAAGGGGTTAAGAAAATCAATGTGGACGGCAAGGAATATGAAGACTGTCTGATTCCTTTTGAAGAAGGCAAAAAAGAATATCATGTAACTGTATATATGGGATAAAATATAGGTATGCAAACCCCTATATCATTACAGAAAGATTATACTTCATCTTCTCTGTATTATCAAATCAAACTTCCACTGGATTTAGAAATTTTAATCCCGGCTGATGATCCGGTACGCCTGCTGAGCGCTTTTGTGGAGAGAATGGAGCTCTCTGATCTTTATAAAACTTATGGAAAGATCAAATCTGATCAGGCATCACCGCGTCAGCTCTTTAAGATTATCATCTACGCCGGCATGAATCATATTTATTCGAGCAGAGATATTGAAACCGCATGCAGAAGAGATATCAACTTTATGTACCTTCTGGAGGGAAAAAACGCACCGGATATACGAAAAAAATCTATATATGCGGTGATCGGAACAGCTATTCCAAAACAGATCCGGATGCCACCTTTATGCGCATGAAGGAAGACGCGATGAAGAAGGGGCAGTTAAAGCCAGCATATAATCTCCAGCACGGTGTGGATTCGGAATATATCACATGGCTTACGATAAGTCCGCGCCCGACAGATACAAGGACTCTGATCCCATTCCTGAAAGATATGGAGAATATCTTATCTTCAAGTATAAAGATATCGTAGCGGATGCCGGTTATGAAAGTGAAGAAAACTATTTGTTTATAGAAGAAAACGGACAGGTCGCTTTTATAAAACCTGCGAATTACGAGATATCCCAAACACGAAAATATCAGAATGATATCAGCCGTGTCGAAAACATGGATTATGATGAAGAAAAGGATGTTTACACCTGCAGTATGGAACAGACACTAACGGCACAGTATAACCGGACAGAAAAGACAGCAACCGGATACCGGCGAACAACAACGGTATACAAATGCAGCAACTGTAATGGATGTAATAGAAAAAATGAATGCATAAAAGGGAATAACTGCAAAACTCCTATAGAAGAGCGAAATAAGATATTGTATGTTTCAAAGACAATGAAACAGAAACGAGCAGAGGATTTCGAGCGTATCACGAGTAAATATGGGACTCAGCTGCGCATGAACCGAAGCATCCAGGCATAGGGTTCCTTTTCAGAAGTAAAGCAGGATATGGAATTCCGCAGATATCTGTATCGCGGAACAGAAAATGTTACCGCCCAGAGCGTAATCCTTGCAATTTCCCATAACATCAATAAACTGCATAAAAAAATACAGAACGGAAGAACAGGACAACATCTGTTTGAATTGAAAAAGGCAGCATAAATTTTAGAAGTCTTAAAACCAAAAAGCACATCAGCTCTTTGCGAAATGTAAAGGATTGGGAAAGTACGCTTTTTCATCGAAAAACTTAACGTTATCCACAGTGTAAACCTAAAAATGCGCAAAAAGATGCCGTCGCATCTATGATTTGGTCAATTCTGATTAATCATTGATGCGACGGCTCTTTGAAGCATTTTATTAAATAAGAAAAATAATTAACGCAATTGTCTGTTTCTTTTAATTTACCCTGATTCTTCTTCCCCAGGATACCCAGTCTCCGCAAGCTTTCCTTCCGTTAATTTTGACCCATGGGCGGACTCTCAGAGTATAGGTTCC